>CAMBHV010000064.1 GCA_945867255.1 uncultured Clostridia bacterium | reverse complement strand
GGCCGCGCTGTTTCTTTCATCCGGACTATACCGTCGGCTTTGGAATTTCACCAAATCGGCGCGAAGACACCTTCGCGTTCGTGGGCTATCACCACCGGTGGGGAATTTCACCCCGCCCCGAAACAAGCTTTGCATATATCATAGCGCATCCAGTATAAAAATGCAAGAAAAAGGCAAAAAATGATGTATTTTCTTTTTTCATAAAAACAGATAGAGTAGCTGTATCCCGAGGCAATTTATGATATGATAAATTTATCAGCACATGTCAGACACTTTACCGTTTCCATCTGCTGTGCTTTTCAAATTGAAAAGGAGGACATGTCCATGTCTTTATTTCAGGGGTTAAGCTGGCAGCAATTTGTGCCTGCCATTCTTTTTCTGCTTTTGTGCACAGGCGCTGCCGCCGTTGCACACCGTCTTCTGGGGCCGGGCGTTGCTCGTATTGCGCGGCACATGGGGCACCCGCAAATTGCGCTTGTTTCGGAAGCCTTTCTGAAGCCCACAACGCTATGCCTGCTTGCAGTTGGAGTGTGGGGCTGCGTAGGGTTGCTTCCTGTAGAACTGCGCGCACAATTGCCCGCATTAAACCTTGTGAATACTGTGTGCAGTATCTCGTGTATTGTATTTATCACCTGGGGCCTGCTGCGCGCCGCAAACCAGCTTCCCTGCCTGATTGAAGGGATCGGCGCACATCTTCCCCTTGCCACCGGCCGGGCGCTGGCTGTTTTTGTGATGCGTATCGTACAGGCCCTGGTGCTTTTAATTGCCGCAGCCATGGTACTGGCCGAACTCGGATACAATATCAATGGCGTTCTCGCCGGCCTGGGCCTTGGCGGGTTATCATTCGCCCTAGCCGGGCAAGACATGGTCAGCAACTTCTTTGGCGGCCTTGTACTTGTAACAGAACGTCCTTTTGAAATTGGTGATTGGGTCAGTACGCCGGACGTAGAAGGTACAGTGGAAGATATCAGCCTGCGTTCTACCAAAGTTCGCACATTGGATAACGCACTGGTCACAGTGCCAAACTCCAAGTTCACTACCACGCCTATCACCAACTGGACACGCATGAACATGCGCCTTGCTAAATTCACACTGGGGTTGGAATATAAAACTTCCTCTGCGGCTTTGCAAAGCACGGTGCAGAGTGTAACAGATATGTTAAAGCAACACCCTGATGTTCACACGGATACCGTTCAGGTTCGCATGTTGGATTTTGGCCCCAGCAGCCTGGATGTTCTGGTGCAGTTTTACACCAAAACCACCGACATAAAAGAATACCGTGCTGTGCGAGAGGATATCAACCTGCGCATTCTGGGCATTCTTGCGCAACAAGGTGTAAGCCTGGCCTTCCCCTCCAGAAGTTTGTATATGGCACAGACGGAAAGCACGGAAGGAGCCGTGAAATGAAACGATATATTGCTCTGATGTTTTGCATCAGTTTTTTCACCATACTGACCGCCTGTGCAGCACAGACTGCAAGCGGCACATCGTCTGGCAGTTCGCTTTCCTCTTCAGAGGAAAGCGCTGCGGGGGCCAGTTCTGCGGCATCTGATCATGCTGCCGGTTCTTCTTCCTCTTCATCCGGCACTTCGCAAACACAGGCAAGCCTTGAATCCACACAAACTGTAACTGCCAATTTGTCTGATGGCAGTGGCAGCGTTACCCTTACCCTGCCCGTACCTGACGGTTGGCAACTGGATGGATATACCACGTTCATGCTGGATGGCCGCAAGGTTCTGGAAGTGGGCGGTGTATGGAAGCTGCCCGTATACAGCGATTCTGCTGCACCATTCACAAAAGAAATGACAGACCCGTTTTTGAACAGCGAGATCGGATACCCTGAAGGATATGGCCTGCAAAGTACGCTGGACCTTATGCTGGATGGGCGCCATGCTAAAATGATTTTATATAAAACATGGCCGGATGATTCCGATAAGCCTTGGTATCCACATTATTTGTTCTATGTGGTGCCAAATGAAGCGGCCAGCGACTATTATGTAGTGCGGCTGGACTTCTTTTCATTTGAAGAAAGCGCTGAGGATGACACGCTGTTCTCCATTGCGCAGGGCATGACGGCAACATCCGCCTGATAGTCTGTTTCCTGTTCCGGTGGATGTTTTACGTTGACATTTCCCTGTGTGATGCTATAATACACCCCTCAGGACTTGGGCGACCGCCCCGTTCGGCATCAAATGCTGCGGGGCTGGGCGGACGCCTCTTTTTTTTGCAGGAGGCAGAGAGTATGGCGGCAAAACATATTTTTGTAACCGGCGGCGTTGTGTCCGGCCTTGGAAAGGGCATCAGCGCAGCCAGCCTTGGCCGGCTTTTGAAACAGCGAGGCATAAAAGTGGCAGCTCAGAAGCTGGACCCCTACGTAAATGTAGATCCCGGCACCATGAGCCCTTATCAGCATGGTGAAGTATACGTAACACAGGATGGAGTGGAAACCGACCTGGATCTTGGCCATTATGAGCGATTCATTGATGAAGACCTGAATAAGCTTTCCAACTTAACCAGCGGGCGTGTATACTGGAATGTTTTACATAAAGAGCGCGCCGGCGATTATCTTGGCCGCACCGTGCAGATTATTCCTCACGTTACAGATGAGATCAAATCGTTTATTTATGGTTTGGGAAATTACACCGACGCCGATGTGGTCATCACAGAAATAGGCGGCACCATCGGAGACATTGAAAGCCAGCCGTTTCTCGAGGCCATCCGGCAAATCAGCCGTGAAGTTGGGCGGCAAAACTGCATGTTTCTGCATGTAGTGCTTGTGCCATATCTGAAATGTTCCGGCGAACACAAAACGAAACCTGCCCAGCACTCCGTGCATGAGTTGCAAAGCATGGGCATCATGCCGGATGTGATCATCGCGCGCTGCGATGAACCTTTGGAAGACGGAATTTTGCAAAAACTTGCCGCGTTCTGCAATGTGGCGCCTGAATGCGTCATTGAAAACCGCACGCTGGCAAGCCTGTATGACGTCCCCCTGATGCTGCATGAATCCGGGCTGGATCGTCTTGCATGCAAAAGGTTGGGGCTTTGCGCCAATGAACCGGATCTATCCGAATGGCGCGCCATGTGCACACGCATTGCAAACCTGCAGGGCCACGTTACCATCGCCATGGTGGGGAAATATGTAGAATTGCACGATGCTTATCTTTCTGTGGTGGAGGCCCTGCATCATGGCGGCTACGCCTGCGGCACAGGTGTAAAAATTCGCTGGGTAGATTCGGAAAAACTTTCCCCGGCCAATATCGATGCCGAACTGGCTGGTGTGCAGGGCATCCTTGTGCCGGGCGGGTTTGGCGCGCGTGGCATCGAGGGCATGGTGCTGGCTGCGCAATATGCGCGCGAACATCATGTGCCTTATCTTGGCATATGCCTTGGTATGCAGATTGCAGTAATAGAAGCTGCGCGCAGCCTTGCCGGCATTGAAGGCGCCGGTTCGCGTGAATTCACACCAGAAAACCCACATTGCGTCATAGATTTGATGCCAGACCAACAGGGCAACCTTCCCAAAGGCGGCACCATGCGGCTGGGTGCATACCCATGTCATCTTGCACCAGAAAGCATGCTGGCAAATATATACGGAACCTGTGATATTTCGGAACGCCACCGGCATCGCTATGAGGTGAATAATGAATACCGCGCCACATTGACGGATGCAGGGGTTCGGCTGTGCGGCCTTTCTCCGGACGGACGCCTTGTCGAGGCCATGGAATATCCATCCCATCCCTTTTTTGTAGGCGTTCAATATCATCCGGAATTCAAAAGCCGGCCAAACCGTGCTCACCCATTGTTCCGCGCATTTATCGCAGCAGCCTTGGCCGCCGTAGAATAGCACATCCTCTTTATGCAATTCTGCCACGTTTGCGCATACGCCTGGCTTTGTTGACAAGTTTGGATCCGTACAGTAGGATAATCCTAAAAGCCACCTGAGCTTCTGCCCCATTTTGCTGCGCTGGCTTTTCGGAGGTATTTCAATGAAAATAAGAAAAGCCGGCA
This sequence comes from uncultured Clostridia bacterium, assembly GCA_945867255.1. Classification (GTDB taxonomy): domain Bacteria; phylum Bacillota; class Clostridia; order Oscillospirales; family Ruminococcaceae; genus Ruthenibacterium. Next base: position 3,116 of record CAMBHV010000064.1, on the reverse strand, counting down.
TCCATGACCTTGCGCAACTGGGCTGCATGTATCGGGAGATCGTGCGTCACATGGAACAGCAGAATATTTTTGTGTGGGACGATGTGTATCCCCTCATCCGATTCCCGCAGGATATCCGCGATGGGCACCTGTTTCTTCTGGAGGACGGCACCGGCCTTGCGGCTGCCTTTGCGCTGTATCAGGAATGCCCGGCGGACCCCTCTCTGGGCTGGAAAGCGCCAGAGGCACCTGCACTTTATCTGGCACGTCTTGGGGTTTCGCCCTCCCGTATGCGCAGCGGGCTTGGCAGCCGGGCGCTTCAGGCTGCCATGTCACTGGCACAGGCACAGGGCGCGCAGTGGTTGCGCCTGTTTGTGGTAGATAACAATGCCCCGGCTTTAGCCTTTTATGCAAAAAATGGTTTTTGCCAGGTAAGCGGTCATCGCACGGACGATGTGGGCACCGGAATACTGTGTGAACTGGGGTTTGAGATTTCTCTGATGTGAAAGTTTTTACTGTATCGCTCAAGTACAATAAAAGGCATCGCACATGATTTCGCCGTTACGGCCATACCATGTGCGGTGCCTTTATTTATATCATACACTGCCTGATTATCTTTTTTCAGTTTTCTTCTCCGTATGTCAAAGGCATACGAAGCTTGTGGCCGCTGGCTGCGTGCATGCGCTGTGCCTTTTCCGGCATGGGCGCACCGGAGAGCAATGCCGCATCCACATCGTCGTAGCGCACGCCCATTTCCGTCTCGTCCGTTTGGCCTTCAAACAGCCCCGCAGAGGGTTGCTTATTGATAATTGGTTCCGGTGCATGCAGGTAGCGAAGCAATTTATATACTTCGCGCACGGTCAGATCCGCAATGGGGTTTACATCGCATGCGCCGTCGCCCCATTTTGTAAAATATCCCAGATATCTTTCGCTGCGGTTTCCCGTGCCGGCCACCAGTGCGCCCCGTGTCTGCGCAATGGCATACAATGTTGTCATGCGAAGGCGCGGCGCAATATTCACCGCCGCATTTTCCGCCACCGGGTGCGCAGCATTTACTGCAGAAAGCAGCTGTTCTTTTGTAGCTGTCAGATCCACCGTAACGGTCTCAATATCAAACGCCTTTGCAGCCATCATGCCATCACGCAGATCCCGCCCATAATTCTGGCTGGAGGAGCATGGCATGCACACGCCAAACGTGTTCTCACATGCCATTTTGCATAGGATTCCCACCAGGGTGCAGTCTTTCCCGCCGGAATTTCCGTACACAAACCCTTTCGCCCCCGCATTGGCCAGCGCCTGCCGCAAAAAAGCCACACGTTCCTGCACGTCCTGCTCCAGATTTTCTTTCAACATGTTTCTTTCTCCTTTTCTGCTTCGGCCCGGCCGAAACGAACCTTCTGCCCGCCGTATGCACGGCGGGCAGGCTTGTTTTATTTTATTCCACTGTCACACTTTTTGCAAGGTTGCGGGGTTTATCAATATCACAACCATGCTGCAAAGCCGTATAATAGGCCAAAAGCTGCGCATAAATGGTTGCCAGAAGCGGCGCTGTACGCCAGGACGCACCCTCCATGCTCCACACTTCACAATCTGGCGCTACCAGTGCGCGCGGCGGGGTACCGATCAAAAGCAGATACGCCCCGCGCGCATGCACCTCCTGCATATTCGCATAGGTTTTCTCTAAAATTTCCGGCTGGGTGGCAATGCCGACAACAAGTGTTTCTTCATCGATCAGAGCGATGGTTCCATGTTTCAGTTCACCGGCGGCATAAGCCTCGCTATGAAGATACGACACTTCTTTTAACTTCAGCGCTGCCTCCAGAGAGGTGGTGTAATCCATCAAACGGCCAATAAAGAACACATCGTGGCAGGCACGGTTGCGCCGTGCAAAGCTTTCCACAACTTCGCGGCGTGCCAGAATGGCAGCCGCCTTTTCCGGCAGCTGCGAAAGCTCTGCCAGGGCATCCTTCAGTTCCTGCTGTGTCAGCTTTCCGCGCAGATGGGCAAGGTCCAGTGCAATCAGTTCAAATAAAAGCACCTGCGCAAGATACGCCTTGGTAGAAGCCACTGCAATTTCCGGCCCGGCCAGCGTATACACCACTGTGCCGGCCTCACGCGCGATAGAAGCGCCAATCACGTTGGACATGGCAATGGTGCGCATGCCCTGCTTTTTCGCTTTTCTCAGGGCGGCCAATGTATCGGCCGTTTCACCCGACTGACTCACCGCAATAAACACAGAGTTCTGCATTGCGCCGTCGCATATGGGGGCATAACGGTATTCACTTGCAATTTCTGCGGTTGTGCGAATACCGGCCAGTTTTTCCAAAAGCGTCTTGCCCATCATACCTGCGTGATAAGCTGTGCCGCAGGCTGCAATTGTGATCTCTGTCAATTCCTTTGCCTGTTCCGGTGTAAAAGGCATGGCGTCGCGCCGGATGCAGCCGTGTTCCAGATCCGCATAATGCTCCAACGTATCCTGCAGCACCTGTGGTTGTTCGCAAATCTCCTTTAGCATAAAATGCTCATAGCCACCCTTTTGGGCTGCGGCCGCATCCCAGGTGATGTGCATGGGTTGCGGCTGTACAGGCGTACCCTCCAGTGTGAACTGTTGCACCCCCTGCGCGGAAAGTTCTGCCAAGGTACCATCCTCCATCGCGTATACGGTACGGGTGTGCTCCACAAGTGCAGCCACATCACTGGAAATATACATTTCCCCTGCTCCCTGCCCGATCAGAAGCGGGCTGCGCCGGCGCGCACAATATAAAAAGCCCGGTGCACGCGCATCCAATACGCCAAGTGCGTATGACCCCTCCAACATGGGCAGCACTTTTCGCAGCGTGGTGAGCATGTCCTTTTCATAGTAAAAGCCCAGCAATTGTGCGATCACTTCCGTGTCCGTCTCCGATACAAAGTGCACGCCGCTTTGCTTTAGCTGTTCTTTCAAAAGGCCGTAGTTTTCAATAATGCCATTGTGCACCACGGCAACCATATGCTTCTCGTCAAAATGAGGATGCGCATTTTCCACACTGGGGCAGCCATGTGTAGCCCAGCGTGTATGCCCAATCCCTGTGCAGGCGTTTTCCCTGCTTTTTTCCACCACGGTTCTCAAATTTGCGATACGGCCTACTGCCTTTTCC
>CAMBHV010000063.1 GCA_945867255.1 uncultured Clostridia bacterium | reverse complement strand
AAGAGGAACACGAACACACAGTATTTATCATTGACACCCAGCTGAGAACAATGGAAATTCCAGAGCAGACACAGCGTATGATCTGTGGTGCTCGAACCGTGTATTCCAATTACTGTGAAGTGCGTCATTTGCGTTGTGGTCAGCTGGCCGGCCCACAGGTGATGGCACAGTGGAAGGCCGCCGGTGCGCGTGTGTGTTGCGATATCGATGTGGCGGACATGCCCGAAGACATGCATCCTTACTTTGCATGCACGGATATTTTGTTTATGAACGAAATCGGGTTTCAGCGTTTGTGCGCGGGTCGCACGGAAGAATGCACAAAAGATGACATTCTGAACAGTGGCGTTGGAACACTGGTGGTGACCCTTGCAGAGCATGGCAGCCGCATTTATTGCCCGGGAAAAACAATCGACATCCCCGGTGTGCCGGTGGACGTGGTGGATGTAACGGGCGCGGGTGACACATACTGCAGCAGTTTCGTCAGTATGATGGAGCTGTGCGAAGACCCCGTTTTGGCAGGAACATTTGCTACATATGCAGCTTCTCTTGCTATCACAGGGCTTGGTGCACGTAGCGGTGCGGTAGGTGCAGCGCCGGTGCTGGAGTTTATGCGCCAACGTGGTCAGGCAGATGTGGCCCAACGGATCGAAACCCTTATTGCGAAGTAACATAAATCATATGCGGTGGTGCGCGACAAAGCTGTGCCCACTTCAAATCTGCGGGAGGAAGAAAGATGATATTAAAAGCGATAGATGCAAGAGACATTGATTTTACCCCCTATGGAAAATTGTTCAACATGCGTGCGGAAGGCGATGGGCTGCATTATACGCGTGCGGCAGATTATACAGATGCCTGTACGGCGCATCCGGTGATCGATACCCTTGCCAGCTTGGGCTATACGAAAAGTTCCGGCGTGCCATTTACTGCACAGCAGATGGAACGTCACTTTCACACACAAGAGGCACAGATCCCTGAAAGCCAGCCAATCGTGTTTCTGGTGGCGCCGGCTACACAGGCAGCGCGCCCCCAGGCAAAGGATGTTCGCGCTGTAATCATTCCGAAAGGATATATTGCCGTGTTGGAGCGCGGTGTATGGCACAGTGCCTCTCATGGCCTTTACACGGAGACTTATTATTATTGGATGGCCAATGTGCATAAAGGCGAGCCTACAGAATGGCAGCCAATTGAAGGTGGGCCCATCACAGTGGAAATGCCGCAGGAGTGATGTGCATAGTGGAAAAACAAAGTGTTTTCTGATAAAATAAGGAAATAGCAAAGCCGGGCGTTTTTCGCCCGGTTTTATAAAAAAACCGGTTGGGGTGAAACGGTAAAATGATGCCATTGGACACGCACAGTATGACTCCGCTTTACCAGCAGGTGGCCCAGAGGATCACGGATGCCGTGAATTCGGGCGAGCTGCGGTATGGAGATAAGGTCATGTCGGAGGCTGAAATGAGCCAGCATTATAAGGTGAGCCGTGTTACGGTGCGCCGTGCGGTAGACAGGCTGGTAGAAAATGGGGTGTTGTCCCGAAGGCAGGGAAAAGGAACCTATGTCAGCTTTCCGTCTTTTATGGAAGATGTCGTGGTGAAGGAACACAGTTTTACCGTGTCCTGCCTGAAGAAGAACCGGAAGCCCAGCACAAAAGTAGTGGAAAATTCCATTGTTACCGTGCAGGGCGAACTGATGCGCAAATTGCAACTTGCCAGCCCCACCAGGATGGTGCGCCTGGTGCGTATCCGCTATGTGGATGATCAACCGGCTATCTATGAGGAAGACTATTTTCCCATGAAGTATGAAATGCTGTTGGGTATGCAGCTGGACAATCGTTCGATTTTTGGTTTTTTGGCAGAAGAGATGAATATTTTGCCCCGCAATTACATCGATGAATTTCGTGTGCAGTACCCAACTGCTGAACAGGCCAGATATCTTGGCATTGCGGCAGATAAACCGCTGCTGGGTGTGTTTCAATGGGTGTTGGATGCATCGGGTGATGTAATTTACTATAACGACGAACTGATTATTTCCGATAATCATCCATTTACCATTCGCTCTCACATAGAATGAAGCCATATGATAAAAAACACCGGCATCCCCCTCTGAATGGGGCTGCCGGTGTTTTTTACCGTGGTCTTGCTGGAACGCACGGATTAAAAAATAAAAAAACCGGCCTCAGCTTCTTGCTAAGGCCGGGACGATCACAAAAGAAAAAGCTTTTATTCTTCCGCAGAAGGTTCTTCCTGCGCGGGTGCTTCCTCTACCTGCTCGGGCATTTCGCCCATCTCGTCGCTGTAATCCTCGCTGAACAGAAGCTGCTCATATTCATCCAGCTCCTCTTCGCGTCGGCGCAGATAGAAGAATGCGGCGCCCAGTGCACCAGCCACGGCGGCCAGCAGGGCAATGATAGCGGCAAATGTAGACTTTTTCATGGTGACGACGTCCTTTCTGGTATCGGGATGAAACGCGGCGTGCATATTGCGCTGAAAAGTCTTACCCTGATGGACAAGATAGCCAACAGCGGCCACGGCAGGTGCAAAACGGGCAGCCTGCTTTGCAAAACGATGCCTCAGCCCCATGCCGAACACCTCCGCGCATAAATTCTTGTGATTATTATAGCCTGTCTGCTTCTGTTTTACAAGATGCAAAAAGTAGATTTTCCGCATGCTGCCGGTAGGCCTTGAAGGCATTTGGTACAGCGTATTGTGTTTCCAGCTGTTCCAGAGCGGCAAACACGCAGCCATCTGGTGCGCTGCACCCATCTTCGCACCACAGACACCAGCCGGTCATATGCCATTCCAGATGAGTAAATACGTGCCGGGCCGTATCCAGAGGGTGTGCTTCGCGGGAAAGCCCGTGTATCCCACGTGCGGCAAGGGCATTATATACTGCGGGCAGATCCAGTTCACCCTCCAGTAAAATGGGTTGCCACAATCCTGCAAGAAGGCCGGTAGAAGGACGTTTTTCCAGGAGGCAGGCAGGATGCGGCCCGCGGCGAAGTACCAGCGCAACCGTATAGGAAAGGGCTTTTCGACTACGTCGAGGGGTTTTTACGGGTAACTGTGCCTGTTTACCGGCTTTTCTGGCAAGGCACAAGGTGTGCCAGGGGCATTGGGTGCAAAGAGGTTCTCCATTTGGAAGGCAGATCAGCGCCCCTAATTCCATCAAAGCCTCATTAAAATCACCGGGACGCTGTGCTGGTTGCACCGCCTGAATCTGTGCCGCCATACGACGTTTGGTGGCTGGAACGAGGACGTTGGAATCATCTGCATGCAGCCTGCTCCATACGCGCAGCACATTGCCATCTACTGCAACGCACGGAAGGCCGAATGCCAGGCTGGCCACGGCCCCTGCCGTGTAATCGCCTACGCCGGGCAGCGCGCGCAGGGCTTCATAACTGGCGGGAAGTTCACCGTCGTATTGTTGTACCACGATCTGTGCAGCTTTTTGCAAGTTGCGTGCCCGGCTGTAATAGCCAAGGCCTTCCCACAGCTTTTCCAGTTTTTCGGGTGGGCAGGCGGCAAGGGCCTGTACAGTGGGCAACTGGCGCATAAATCGCTCATAATAGGGCAAAACGGCAGCCACACGCGTTTGCTGAAGCATTACTTCGCTCACCCATACACGATAAGGTGTTTTGTGGGTACGGAAGGGAAGGCTGCGTTTGTTCTCATCGAACCAATGCAGCAAAAGGGAAGCGATTTCCTGCATGGGGGTTAGTTCTCCTTTGTACATTTAAAAAATGGCGTTTTGTGCCAGCCATCGTGCCACAGCCGCTTCGTCGTGATGCCCGATCACGCAGCTTGCTGCCTTTTGTACCTGAGGTGCGGCATTGGCTACAGCACAGCTGGTTTGGCTTATGGCAAACATAGGAAGATCGTTGATATTATCGCCGAAACTGACAATGTTTTGTGCACCGGTCATGGCTTTTATCTGTTCGATCGTCGTTGCTTTCGAAACACCTTCAGGATAAACCTCCAACAGATAGCCTCGAAGATATTCATCCGGATAAAAATATTTCACGATGCCGGGCACTTCATCCAGTGCGCTGTACAGATATTCAGCTCTGCTTCGAGTGGGAACACAAAACAAAAACATCAATGTATCGCCACCTGCCAGGGCCTTCCCGTAATCAGTTGTCCTCAGAAAGGTCTTATACGGTGTGCCGCGCCGCTGTGCGATAAAATCTTCTTCAAACGGGCAGCATATGTGTTTGTAATACACAGAAAGCGCACCGTCTTTCACACTGTACGCAAGTGCTTCTGCTTCTTCCCGATTCAGTATGTCGCACACGGCATTCACGCTTTGCTGAGAAAGACAATACGTGGTGATGACACGGCGCGCCTGCAAATCAAACAGCATGGTACCGGTCATTAAAACGGCGGGCAGAGTAATAGGCAGGCCTTGTAAAAGCGAAACCACAGTGGCGGGTGAACGCGCCGTGGCAACAGTAAAAGGCAAGCCTTGTTTTAAAAGCGGTGTAAGAATGCGTACACTTTCCGAAGAAACGTGGCCATTAGCTCCCAGAAAGGTACCGTCCAGATCCGTGATATACAGTGTCTGCATAAAGCTCCTTCTACTAAAAAGCCCCGCCATGCCGGCGGGGCGAAACGGCTTATACTTCGGTTTTAATGTTGGAAATGGAGTATGTATGTACGGCGGAAGCGTTTTCTTCCAGTGAAAGCGCTTCGGAAAGCTGTTTTACTTCTTCCTCAAATGCTTTTGTGTTGATCTCGTCGGCAATCGAATCAAAATGCTCTGTCTCAAATTCCTCATCTGTCTCATAGTTAGGCAGCTTTTCATACAAAAGCGGCGAGGTGGACGCAGTGTAAAGGCCACAGTCTCCCACCTGTGCCGACAACATAGCCAACGAGAAATCTTTGCCGTACATAGTGCTTTCTTCCGAAACATACCGCTCACTCAGATACTCAGAAACAGAGCTATCGGTATATTCCCTCCCGGACAAGGGCAAAACTTCCTGCAAAACCTCATCTGCCACTTCATCCAGCGTGGCACTACCATCTTCCATCTGCGCAATTGCTTCATTGGCTGCCTCCATCAAAGCGGCGGATGCGTCTGCATCCAGAAGCTGATAGGAGGTATCTGTCGCGGGAAGCACCAGTTGAAGAATATGCGCATAAGTGGTGTTCATATATTCCTGAGCCTGTTGCAACGTCACATCTTCGCGATGCGATTCCAGGTATGCCTGCAGCAGCGCGTTGTGCTTGACCTGGTTTAAATAAAACGTGCGATAACTTTCTTTCCCGATGCCATTTGCGGCAATCAGTTCCTGATTTTCGTCGTAATACTGGTCGGCCGCGCTTTGTGCACTGGAGAGTTCTTCGTCCGAGAGAGACAAGCCCTGCTCGGCAAACGCCTGTTCCACATAAACATGCTGACGGATCAGTTCCAGTGTGCGTGTGTGGATCCATTCATCTGCCGGCACATCATCAATGGTTTCTTCCGAAAGGTCTGCGTTAGAAGAAAGCTGGGATGTAGCCTCGGTATATGCGCTGTATTGGTAGGAAAGATACAGCCCGGCCGGAATATCCTCCCCATCTACAGTTAACACGGTTTGCGGCGCGCGAATAACGCACCCGGCAAGAGACAGGCATAAAGCAGCGCACAGCGCCACACACAGGATCAGTTTTCGTTTCAAAATATCGTCCCTCCGAAGGGGAAAGGCGGCCAGACCGCATTGCCCCGTAAAAGTTTCTATTGATTATACATCCTTTCACAACTCTTCGCAAGAAGGCAGCTGTGCAGCTTCCAGGTGCGCCAATGCCTGCCCCAGAACATCCAGCGGCTTTTCGCCGGATTCCACGCGCACAGAGAGATATGGCTTTGCGGAAGCGTTTACCAGCATGCGGCGTGCAGTGCCGCGCAGAAGCCGTTTGACAGCCGCAAGGTCCAACGCATCGGAATAGAGGATCAAGTCATCTCGTTTTTGCGTTACCTCATAAATGCCCAGCCGGGCTGCCAATACGCGCGCGAGGCTGATGTCTACAAGGCCCTGCACACTGGCAGGTACGGCACCATAGCGGTCGCGCAGTTCGTCCAACACATCCTCCGCATCCTCATGCGTGGAAACGGCGGCAATGCGCTTATACGCCTCGATGCGTCCGGCGGCGTCCTGGATATAGTTCTCGGGGATATAGGCATCCACCGTGATATCGATCAGGCATTCCGTTTTGTCGGGTGCGGGGGCCTCTCCTTTTTCGGCCGCAATAGCCTGATTCAGAAGTTTCATATACATGTCGTAACCAACGGCTTCCATATGGCCATGCTGGCTTTGCCCCAACAGATTGCCCGCACCGCGGATTTGCAGATCCCGCATGGCAATGCGAAACCCCGAGCCAAAACTTGTAAATTCACGGATAGCAGAAAGGCGCTTGGAGGCGATATCTGTAAGCACTTTATCACGCCGGAATGTGAAATATGCATAGGCCTTGCGCCCCGAACGACCCACACGCCCGCGGATCTGGTATAACTGAGAAAGTCCCATGTGGTCTGCGTCTTCAATGATCAGTGTGTTGCAGTTGCGCACGTCCACGCCGGTTTCAATCAGGGTGGTGCACACCAGAATGTCCACTTCTCCATCCAGCAATTGCTGCCAAACCTTGGAAAGCGCAGCTTCGTCCATGCGGCCGTGCGCGGTGGCAATGCGGGCGCTGGGGCACATCTGGGCCACGTGGGCTGCACACTGCTCAATCGTATCGATGCGGTTGTGGATGTAATAGGCCTGGCCGCCGCGGTCCAGCTCACGGCGAAGCGCTTCGGCCACAAGGCCGTCATCGTACTCCATCACATAAGTTTCTACAGGGCGGCGCTCCACAGGCGGCTGTTCAATGGTGCTCATATCGCGCAGGCCGCTCATGGCCATGCTCAGCGTGCGGGGAATCGGCGTGGCGGAAAGTGTAAGCATATCCACCCCCACAAAGGCCTGCTTCAGCTTCTCTTTGTGCTTTACGCCAAAACGTTGCTCCTCATCTACGATTACAAGGCCAAGATCTTTGAACTTTACGTCTTTCTGCAGCAGGCGATGCGTGCCCACCACAAGATCTACCGTGCCGTCTGTCAGCCCGCGCAACGTATCCCGTACCTGCTTTGGCGTAGCAAAACGGGATAACAGCCCTATTTTAACAGGAAAGGCCTGCATGCGTGCAACAGCAGTCTGATAG
>CAMBHV010000062.1 GCA_945867255.1 uncultured Clostridia bacterium | reverse complement strand
TGATGTGCAAAGCACCAAGGTGGATATGGTGAACGCCGGGCATAACTATATCGGCGACGTGGTAGATAGCGACTTGGCGGCTCTTGTTCAAAGTGGAAAACTGCGCGCCACCACTGATTTCAGCTTCATCAAAGATGTGGACTTTATTGCAATTTGTGTGCCCACCCCGCTGGACGCCCATCAAGAGCCGGACATCAGTTGCGTAAGAGATTCTTCCATTGCGGTGTCGCAGTATCTTAAGCCGAAGACGATGGTGGTTCTGGAATCCACCACCTATCCCGGTACTACAGAAGAACTGATTAAGCCCATTTTGGAACAGGGCAGTGGCCTTGTATGCGGCAAGGATTTTTATCTGGGTTTCAGCCCTGAACGAGTGGATCCGGGCAACCTAATCTACAAAACCAAAAATACGCCCAAGGTGGTGGGTGGTGTAGGTAAGGATGCCACCGAAGTGATTGCTGCCATGTATCGTGCCGGTCTGGATGGCGATGTGCAGGAAGTTTCTAGCCCTGCGGTGGCCGAGATGGAGAAAATTCTGGAAAACACTTACCGCAACATTAATATCGGCCTTGTGAATGAACTGGCCCGATTGTGCAACCGTATGGGTATTTCCATATGGGAAGTGGTGGATGCCGCCAAAACAAAGCCTTACGGGTTCCAGGCATTTTATCCCGGTCCGGGTCTAGGTGGCCATTGCATTCCGCTGGATCCGTATTATCTCACTTGGAAAGCCCGGGAGTACGGCTTTCACACTACGCTCATTGAAAACAGCATGGTTATTAATGACAGCCAGCCCGAATACTGTGTGGAGCGGGCGATGTATATTTTGAACCGACATAAAAAGGCCATTAATGGCGCCAAAGTGCTGGTACTGGGTGTAGCTTACAAACAGGATATCGACGACTATCGAGAGAGCCCGGCCCTGCGCGTTATCGATGAGCTGAACGAAGTTGGGGCTGAAGTCAGCTACTTTGACCCCTGGGTGACTGAGTGCAAACATGGAGGTAAAGTGCTGCGTAGTATCCTGGCGCTGACCCCGAAAGTGGTGCAGCAGGCAGATTTGGTGATGATTACCTGTGCCCACACCAATGTGGACTACACGATGGTGCAGCAGAATGCCAAGGCGATTTTTGACACTAAAAACGTGATGAAGAACATTACTCCGCGGGATAATATTGAGGTGTTGTGATAATGAAATATGCCCTGATTGGCTGTGGCCGCATCGCCACAAATCATATCAAAGCTGTTGTAAACAACGGCCTTGAACTTGTGGCAGTTTGTGACATCCTGCCACAGCACATGCAGGCTTTGCTGGAAAAACATGGCTTGGAAGCGGATGAAACTATTGCCCGTTATACAGACTATAAAAAATTGCTGGCAGAGCACCCGGAACTGGAGCTGGTTGCCATTGCCACCGAGAGCGGCCTGCACGCACAGATTGCACTGGATTGCATTGACGCCGGAGTGAACGTTATCATCGAAAAGCCCATGGCTATGTCCATGGCAGATGCCGAAGAAATCATTCGACGCAGCGAAGAAAGGGATGTGACGGTGTGTGCCTGCCACCAGAACCGGTTCAATGTAGCGGTGCAGAAAACCAGGCAGGCGTTGGAGGCGGGCCGCTTTGGCCGTTTGAGCCACGGCAGCATCCACGTGCGCTGGAACCGCAACAAAGCTTACTATGAGCAGGCCCCATGGCGCGGAACTTGGGCCCAGGATGGGGGGTGCCTGATGAACCAATGCATTCACGGCATCGACCTACTGCGCTGGATGTTCGGCAATGAAGTGGATGAAGTATACGGCGTAACCAAGCAGCAATTTCATGATTACCTGGAGGCCGAGGACATCGGCATGGCCGTCATCAAATTCAAAAACGGCGCCGTGGCCACCGTGGAGGGCACCACCAATGTGTATCCCAAAAACCTGGAGGAAACACTTTATTTATTCGGCGAAAAGGGCACGGTGAAAATTGGCGGCAAATCTACCAACAATTTGGACGTGTGGGAATTTGCCGATGAGACCGAGGCGGATGCCGCCAACAAGGGTTTGGAAGAGCAGACCAGCAATGTATACGGCAACGGCCACACCAGCTTGTATGCCGACGTAATCGACGCAATCCGGAATCATCGAAAGCCCTATGTGGATGCGGTGGCGGGCCGTAACGCACTGGAGATGGTGCTGGCGATTTACAAAAGCTGTAAAACCGGCCTGCCGGTGAAACTGCCGCTGACGGATTTTGCCAGTGAGGATATGCAGGGTTTTTTTTAGAAAATTATTTGTTAGAAGAAGGCGTAGGGTATGTTCAACAAGCAAAATAAAATTTGTGTGTTATCATATCAAGCAGTACATCGAAAAACGATTGATACGCTGTGCTTACTCAAGCTAACTGGCTTTACGAACGTATGTATTTATGCACAGCCGTTTCATTATAAAAAGGTGTTTCAACCGATATATGTGCATCGTCCGGATACTGAATATATGGATGAGGTGCAAAAAATAGGTTATAAGAAAATAGTTGAAAATTTGGGATATGATTTGGTGAATATTTCATCGGTAGACGGGATTTCTGAACCAGAAGGTTGCGTTTTTCTGGTGTGTGGGGCAGGATTGCTTCCACAAGATTTTTTGAAGAAATATAATGTGATTAATGCACATCCTGGATATATCCCATATGAACGTGGTTTGGATGCTTTAAAATGGGCAGTTGTTGAAAATCAACCCATTGGTGTGAGTTCTCATCTTTTAGGTGAATTTGTTGACGCTGGCAAGGTTATTGAACGAAGAAAAGTGCCAATTTATCAAAATGATACCTTTCATGCCGTAGCGCAACGCCAATACGAAATGGAAATTGATATATTAGTGTCTTCTCTTGATAAGTGGGAGAAACCTAGTTTTATTACGGATGGAGAACTATATCCAGTCCATAGGCGTATGCCAAAGGAACAAGAGAAGACACTGTTGACTTGTTTTGAGAAATATAAGTCAATCTGGTGCGACAAAGCATGAGAGGGGTTAACTGATGCAATTCCGCGATCTACAAAAACAATATGAGGTGCTGAAGCCGCAGATTGATGCAGCGGTGCAGAAAGTATACGAGCAGGCAGATTTTATCTCCGGGCATGAAGTGAAGGAGTTGGAACAGCAACTGGCCGAATATGTGGGTGTGAAGCACTGCATCACCTGCGGCAACGGCACCGATGCGCTAACGCTTGTGCTGATGGCCTGGGGCATCGGCCCGGGCGATACGGTGCTGGTGCCCGACTTCACCTTTTTTGCCAGTGGTGAGACGGTGGCTTATGAAGGCGCCACGCCTCTGTTTGTAGACGTGGATGAGTGCACTTTCAATTTGGATCCGGACAAGCTGGAGGAAAAAATTCTTGAAGTGAAGGCACAGGGCAAATATAACCTTCGCGCGGTTGTAGCGGTAGATCTGTTCGGCCTGCCGGCAGATTATACCCGCATCGAGCCAATCTGCAAAAAGTATGGTCTTCTGCTGCTGGAAGACGGTGCCCAAGGCTTTGGCGGCGCCATCAACGGCCGCCGCGTAGGAAGTTTTGGCGATGCGGCAACCACCAGCTTTTTCCCTGCAAAGCCTCTTGGTTGCTACGGCGACGGCGGCGCCATTTTCACCAACAACGATGAGTGGGCTGCCCTCATCCGCAGCTATGCGGTGCACGGAAAGGGCAGCATGAAGTATGACAATGTGCGCCTTGGTGTGAACAGCCGGCTGGATACCATCCAGGCGGCCATCCTTCAAGTAAAGCTGAAAGCATTTCAGGACTACGAGCTGGGCGCAGTGAAACAAGTCTCTCGCTGGTATGATGAGGCGTTGCAAGGCAGCGGCCTTGTGCTGCCCTACCGCCCTGAAGGTTTCACAAGCAGCTGGGCGCAATATACCGTTCAGTTGCCACAGAGCACAGACCGTGACGCCCTTCAGGCCAAACTGAAGGGAAAGGGCATTCCCACCATGGTGTATTACCCAAAGCCCATGCACCAGCAAAAAGCATTTGCTGGCACCGACAGCGCTGCCGCAGATTGCCCTGTCACCGAGCGGCTGTGCAGAACTGTTTTGAGCCTACCGATGCATCCGTACATGACAAGAGAAGAAAATTTTTGTGTAGCAAATGCGGTTAAAAATAATGATTAATGACAAGCAAAATTTGTTTCCAGGTATTGATTTGTTTAAATTGATTGGAGCAGCCATTGTTGTGGCGATTCATTCGCATCCTTTTGAAAACATCCCTTTGCCGATGTAGGCTGATTTTGTTTACAAACTTATTTGCAATACAGCGGTTCCTTTCTTTTTTATCGCTTCGGGTTTTCTGTTAGGATATAAATCATTAAATGAGAAAAGAATTTTCAAGAAATTGAAATCCTTTGTCTGGATGTACGTGATTGCATTATTATGTTATTTTCCACTGGATATTCTAATTGGCTGGGCAGATAATCCCTCAGTGGGGAGACTTTTTATTAGTTATATTAAAAGAATTTTTATAATTGGTGGAACGAATACATCTTATCACCTTTGGTATGTGCTTTCTGTATGCTATTCGTTGCTTCTGTTCTTTGTAATATGGAAATTTATATCACCGAGGAAAAGAGATATCGTAATCGCAATTGCCTCAGTGATGTTGTTTTTTTGTGGCAATAATAATCGACTGGCTTTTGGCAAAAGAGCATGACATAGCAGCATTTAACGAATTATCAGCACTTGTTGCAAGATTCACACATACGGGAAGAGTATTGACGGGCCCAGTTTATATGTGGATTGGTCTTTTGTTTGCCAAAAAATTCCCAAGCCGCCCATCACTTTCATTTTGTTTGTTATTGTTAATTGCAGGCGTGATTTATCAAGCGATAGGTTTTCCGCTTCAAATACCCAATGTGATGTTTTATATTGGTGTTTTTGCATTGGCTTTACATATCATAAGGCTTCCATTTGAAACCTCTTGGTGCAGGAGAGCAAGCAGTTCCATTTATTTTGTACATATGGTTCCTATATCAATATTTTTCTATTTGGTTCTTAAACTTCCTTTGGAAATGAAACTGTTTACGCTATCTATGCTTAGTAGTGTGATTGTTTCTGTGTTTTGGATTCCCTTTAATAAAAATGTACTTTCTAAGTGGAAATGAAAGGGAGAAATATGCGAGAAGATATGCAAGATAGAATGCTCCTTGTCACACAGGGATTCCCTTTTGACGAATGTGAGCGCGCTTTTCTGGAGGTAGAGTTTGAGGAACTGACAAAGCGCTTTCAAATGAATGTACTGGCCAATAATGTAACAGGAAAGATTGTTCATAAGTTCCCAGAAGATATTCCATGTTGGAGATACCATTTTAGAAAATTGAATATTTGGCGATTACCCGCACAGCTAAGATATCCTGAGGTAAGAAAAGATATTGTTTCTTGTTGGTCTGCAATGAAAGCAAGGGGAAAAGTTAGAACGACCATAAGGATTCTTGCATATAGCTTGCGTGCAGAAGCGCTTTGCCATCAAATAGAAGAAATTGTGGAACAGCGGAATATAAATTTCATATATACTTATTGGTGTACACAGGCTACGGTTGCGGCAGTACGTTTAAAAAAACGATATCCGCAATTGAAGGTTATTACTCGTTTTCATGGGTACGATTTATATAGAGAAAGAGTTGCGGGAAATTGGCAACCTTTGCGCCCTTTCATTGCAAGAAATGCAAATCTGCTAGTGTTTGCCTGCAAGAGGGGAAGAGAATATTTTCTGGGCCAATGGCCAGGTGCGTGGGAAAAACACAGTATTGTTTCCTATTTGGGCACAAGAGCAATGCAACGGGTCATCCCTCAAAATACGGATAAGTTGGTTATTGTGAGTTGCTCTAATTTGATACCACTGAAACGAGTTCATATGATTGTTGAAGCACTTGCATTGCTTCCAGATCAAATTCAGGTTGAATGGCATCATCTGGGGGATGGCTCTGAAAGAGGAAAACTTGAAGAACTTGCGGCGGAAAAACTAACACCCATGCCGCACGTTTCCTGGAAATTCTGGGGGGCAATGCCCCATGATGAAATAGAGAATGTTTACCAACAAATTTCACCAGATTTGTTTATTACCACTTCTTCCACGGAAGGTGGGGCTCCGGTTTCCGTACAGGAATCATTTGCTATGGGGATACCGGCCATCGGGACCGACGTGGGAGGAATGGAGGAGCTAATCTCTAACAGCGAAACGGGATATCTCTTGCCAGTCGATTTTGATCTGTTCGAGGCGGCGTATTGCATCGAATCATATGGGAAACTGTCCGCTGCCGAGAAAAAGAGTATGGCTGAAAACGCCCTTAACAAATGGAAAAAACATTTTTCTGCAGAAAAAAATGCAAAAAAGTTTGCCGAAATTTTGAAGCTGATGGGTCAATAAGGAGTAGAAGATGTCAAAAACAAAAGTGAGCGTTGTAATTCCGATATATAATGTAAGGCTCTATCTTCGACAGTGCATTGAAAGTGTTTTGGCCCAGACTTTGCAGGAAATTGAAATTATTCTGGTGGATGATGGCTCCACGGACGGATGCGAGAAAATATGTGATGAATATGCGGCACAGGATACTCGCATCCGGGTGATTCACAAGAAAAATGGGGGCCTAGTTAGTGCGCGGAAGGCGGGCAGTGCAATTGCAAAAGGTGAGTATATTGCTTGTCTGGATGGAGACGACTTCGTGGAGCCGATGATCTATCAAACGCTCTATGAAGCGGCGGTGAGAACGAACGCAGAGATTGTGCAGTGCGCAAACTATTTTACTGTGTCAGAAGACGGGGGCAGAGAGATTTTCACTGTAATCAAAAGCCCTCGTGAAACGTATGGGAAAAAAGAGATTCGGGAAACCTTCTATCCCGGCCTGTTTCTGCGGCAAACCTTCCCGCCCAGTGTGTGGAGCAAGCTATTTAGAAGGGATGAGTATGTAACCCATATCGCCAAACTGGACGATGATATCTCCATGGGAGAGGACATGGCTTTTTCCTACCAGATGCTGATGCAATGTCGGCGCTTGACCGTGGTGTTTCCTCCAATGTACAATTATCGAATAAGAAACGAATCAATGAGCAGGAGCTACCGGAAGGATCTCTACAACAGCTTTATGCTTGTCTGTGACCATTTGAGCAGGCAGGTAAAACAAGAGGAAAATCCTGTGCTGACAGAACAGGCG
>CAMBHV010000061.1 GCA_945867255.1 uncultured Clostridia bacterium | reverse complement strand
GCAAAAAGGTGTCTGCAAAAGGCTTATCCATAGAAAAATGATTGCCTGTCAGAACCAATGAAATTGTCTTTCGGGCAATGGAGGTATGTTGTCTTGCCCCGGGAGATTCCGGGCATGCATGGGATTGATCATGTGTATGTTATTCCAGTTGTGATCATAAAAAAGATGGCATGGCCGCTGCAAGAGCCATGCCCGTTCGATAGAAAAAGCAGGCACCCCGATTCGAACTCTGTGCCAACAATGAGCGAGCTCGAATCAGGGGGTGCCTGCGTCTATGCTTGATGAAAAAATGGTGGAACGCTCCAACCTGCTTAAGGCTGAACTGTACATTGGTAAAGAAATTGAAATCTGGTACGGAAAAGGCGGCAGAAACATTGGATATATTTCTTTATGGCATGAATGTTCGCAAGGTGTTGCACCAAGCTTTACGCCTTCAACGGGAGGGCATAACGCTCCTTTACTCTATGACGGAAATTTACTTTGGCATGGTGTTTTTGTTGAAGATTATGCAACATACGCAAGAAATCATTTGCCCAGCAGGATAAGATTCAGACCATTGCCCGCTTCTTTTCAAGTAATTCGGAGCAATCCGGAATATCCGTCTGCAACAAAAAGAAGGACCTGTATTGCAAGAAACGAAAAAACTCATCCTATGCCAAGTGTGCGGGTATGCGGCTTTGGCGGATACAGGAATATTAATACAGGGCAGTCTGCGCGGCACAAATATTGAAAAGCAACTTCTTTACGATGCATGAAATACGGAAAAGGTGGACCTGCCCGGTTAACAATAAAAAAGAAAGACATCTGCTTTTAACAGATGTCTTTCTTTTGGTGGAGAAGAGGGGACTCGAACCCATGACCTCACGGATGTGAACCGTGCGCTCTAACCAGCTGAGCTACTCCTCCACAGCGAAAGTAATTATATCATGAATAGGAGCGTTTGTCCAGCCTTTCCGGAATTTTTTTTGAAAACGCTTGACTTTTTCAAGGCATAATGTATTATTGTATTAGATGCTTAATACAATAAAACAAAGGAGGGGAGTACATGGCGTGGGACATCCGGGCCGATAGGCCCGTATATTTGCAACTTGTAGAACATTTACAAACGGCAGTTGTAACAGGGGAATATCCACTTGGCGCACGAATTCCTCCGGTGAGAGAGCTGGCGGGTCAGGCAGGTGTGAACCCCAACACCATGCAGCGTGCATTGGCGGAGCTGGAGGCGCAGGGCCTTGTGGAAACACACCGCACAGCCGGGCGTACGGTAACACAGGACAAATGTGCAGTAGAACGGCTGAAGCAAGCCCTGGCTCGAAGCTGTGCAGGTGAATATGTGAAAAGCATGGCTCGGTTGGGTATTTCTCAGCCTCAAGCGGCGCAACTGGTGGCGGAATATAAGGAGGAAGAGCAATGAATGAGATACTCGCCTGCAGGGGCCTGACGAAATATTATGATGGCATGCGGGAAAAACATGTGCTGGACGGCGTGGATATTTCGATCCCGGCTGGACGCATCGTAGGGCTTCTGGGACCGAATGGTTCGGGAAAGACTACACTGATCAAACTGGCAGCTGGTCTGCTTGCACCCAGCGACGGGGCGGTTTTGGTGTGCGGTATGGTACCGGGGCCTGCCACGCGGGCGCTGACGGCCTACCTGCCAGATAAGCCGGTGCTGCCGCGCAATTTGCGTGTAAGAGATGCATTGGAGCTGTATCGGGATTTCTTTGCGGATTTTCACGAGGAGAAGGCAACGGCTATGCTGGCGGACCTTTCCATTAACCCGACGGATAAACTTTCTGCCATGAGCAAAGGTACACTGGAAAAGCTGCATCTGGCCCTTACCATGAGCCGAAGCGCCAAGCTGTATCTTTTGGACGAGCCCATCGGCGGGGTGGACCCCGCCGCGCGCGATTACATTCTTTCCACCATCATCCGCAACTATGCCGAAGACGCTGCACTGGTATTATCCACGCACCTGATCGGCGACATCGAGAACGTGCTGGACGATGCTCTGTTCTTGCAGAATGGCCGTGTAGTATTGGCCGGCAGTGTGGACGCACTTCGAGAAGAACACGGAAAAAGCGTGGATGCATTGTTTCGGGAGGTGTTTCAATGTTCGGCAAATTATTAAAACATGAATGTAAGGCAACGGGCCGGGTGCTGTGCCCCGTGTACGCGGGGTTTGTGGTGTTGGTGCTGGCCGCATGCGGCATGTTGCGGTTGACGGCACATTTTGGCACCGTTGCGACAGAAGGCCCTGTGACTACGCTGCATGCAAATACTTGGATGTCTGTCCTCTCCGGTCTGCTGTGCATCGCGGTCGTGCTGGGCATGATGGCCGTGGTGATTGTAACGGAGATCGTGCTCATCGTGCGTTTTTACCGCCTGCTGGGAGACGACGGATATTTCTGGTTCTCCTTGCCGGTTACTCCGGCACAGCACATGGCAGCCAAGCTGCTTGTGGCCCTGTTGTGGTCGGTGGTCAGTGTGGTGCTGTTTATTGGCGGTATGCTGGCGTTTGTGCTGCTGGCAGACGATATTTCGGACGGTGCCGTGGTGGCGGAGCTATGGGATGCGCTTCGTACGTTTTCGGTGCAGTGGCCGGTGTTTGGGTTTGTGGTTTTGTTCATCATTGGTGTGCTGGTCAGCATAACAGCCGGCACCCTGCAGGTTCAGCTGGCGTGTGCGCTGGGGATGCGTTGGCCGCAAAGCCGCCTGGGTGCCAGTATTGGAATGTATGTGGTGATTAGCATTGTGGTGCAGGTACTGGCATCGGCAGGAACCATTGCAGGTGGTGCGCTTATGCTGCCACAGATTACACAGCTTACTGCAACGCAGGCAGTATATCTGCCGTTGATCAGTATGGCCTGCATGAGCGTATGGTATCTCGTTTTGTGCGTGGTGTACTTTGCAGCAACGCACTGGTTGTTGACAAAACATTTGAATCTTGTGTAAAAATCCGGACAAGATCAAGTCAATCGCATATGATGACATTTTATTGCGAAACAGAAAAGGAGAAACAAGAATGGAAACGATGCAGTATGTATGCCCGAAATGTGGCAACACGCAATATGAAAGCGATCAGTTTCAGGCTACGGGAGGAAACTTTGCCAAACTGTTCGATATACAGAACAAAAAGTTTATCACCATAAGCTGCACCAGATGCGGTTACACGGAACTGTATCGCAGCCAAACAGATGCCGGCTGGGATGTGCTGGATTTTCTGGTGGGCGGCTGATCAAGCGCACGAAGGCAGGCTGCCTTGTGAAGTTTCCCAACGTGTGTTTCGTTTTGCCTCCAATAACAGGTTTAGAGAACAAGCGCTTTTTAGAACAGCGCATTCTTCCGCTTTTGTGGTGTGCGAGGAAATGTTTCCCTGCAGGGACAGCAAATACAAAACCCCCGAGGTTGCCTTTGGGCAACCTCGGGGGTTTTGCATGCTGAAAAAGGGATCCGCTCTATGAGCGGGGGAGAAGGTGTGTTTTGAAAAGCAGCGTAAACACGTGGGCTGTTTACTCCAGCAGCGGGTCTATGGCGACAAGAGCATTGGCATAAATCTCTACCATATTGCATAGTAGTTCAATGCACATACCCTCGTTGGGCTGGTGGCCGCCACCGAATTTGGAAACAAGGCCAGGGATCCCTGGGCCATATCCCACAGCATGGCTCAGTTTGCGGCAGTAGGTGCCTCCGCCCATTACGTATGGAACGGCTGTTCCACCGTATACAGAACGATACACGCGCAACAGCTCAGGGATGGCAGGATGATCAGGCGAGGTGTAGCACGGCGGAGAGTTGTGCAGGTTCCTGACAAGGAACCCTGCCGCATTGCAGCGCGCGTGCAGCTGGGCCAGAAGCTGCTGTTGATTGGCCTGGATAGCATAGCGCACGTTGATATTCTGTATAAGCATTCCATCTTCCAGGCGAACCATTCCACCTGCGTGTGTGGTTTTTCCGGAAACGTCATCAGAAAAATCGATATCCAGCCCTTTCCCGTAGGCATCAGCAAACGCTTCGGCAAGAAACGCGACTGCCTTTGCTGCCGCGCCCGTTGCCAGATGATGACGATGCAAAAATGCGGCAAGTTTTTGGATAGCGCTTTCGGTTCCTTCCGGAAAAGCAACGTGCCCGGCAATGCCGGTGGCCGTCAAACAGATTTTATCGCCCTCCTGACGGCAGGTGATTCCGCAAGCGCATTTTGCCAAAGCTTGCACCTTTTCGGCATCGACATCCTGCAGAATGGCCTGGGCTGTGTCGGGCACTGCATTGGATGCCACGCCGCCGCTAAATGCCACAAGGTTGGAACCGGAAATATCACAAACGAGATCTGCTGTCAGAATGCCTTTTTCACCATAACACACGGGAAAACTGACATCCGGCACCAGGCTGAAAACAGGTTGAGGTTCATGTTCCACAAAGTATTCTGCGTCCGTCATGCCGTTTTCTTCATTGCAGCCCAGATAAAGCTGGATACTATGATGAAGTTTTACATCCAGCTCACGCAGGCAGCGCACCGCATACAGGGCGGCTACGCATGGGCCTTTGTTATCTGCGGCGCCGCGGCCTACGATGTATCCCTGTGATACGAATGGCTCGTAGGGAGGCTGGGCCCATCCGCCGCCGGCTGGCACTACGTCCAGATGCCCAAAGATGCCGATGGATGCGGGCACTTCGCCTTTCCACAAGGCTACTCCGCACCGCCGGTCGATATCCTTTATCTCCAAGCCGTGTTTCCTGCATAAAGCAAGCCCTTCATCCAAAGCCTGCGCACACGCCTCTCCATAGGGGGCAAGCGGGTCATCGCCGGGAACGGATACACTGGGAATGCGTACAAGCCGAAGAATATCTTCGACCATTTCATCTTTGTGGGCAAGGGCCCATGCCCGGATGGATTCCTGAGAGATTTTGTTCATTGGCTGATCAACTCCTCTGCGCGGATACATGCCACCTGGTGCCCTGGCCGAAGTTCCCGCAGGGCAGGCGCCTCAGCATGGCACTGTTCTGTGGCATAAGGGCAACGCCCGGCAAACCGGCATCCCGCAGGTGGATTATAAGCGCTGGTCACATCGCCTTTTAACAAAATGCGTTCACGCTTTACATCCGGGTCCGGAATAGGGATGGCAGATAGCAATGCTTTTGTATAGGGATGCAGAGGGTCTTCGTACAAACTTTTTTTGTCTGCAACTTCAACCAGACGGCCCAGATACATTACCCCGATTCGGTCGGAAATATGACGAACAACGGAAAGGTCATGTGAAATAAACAGATAGGTAAGCCCTTTTTCCCGCTGGACGCTGCGCATCAGGTTTAACACCTGTGAGCGCACAGATACGTCCAGTGCGGAAACAGGTTCGTCGCACATGATGAATTCGGGCTCCAAAATCAGTGCGCGTGCAATGCCGATGCGCTGGCGCTGGCCACCCGAAAATTCGTGGGGGTAGCGGTTCAGATGCTGGCTGCCCAGCCCCACATATTCCAATGTCGCAACGACCTTTTCCACACGTTCGCTCTCGGTGCCGACATGGAACACGTCCAAAGGTGCTTTTACCAGATCCAGCACTGTCATACGCGGGTTTAAACAGGCATAAGGGTCCTGAAACACAATTTGCATCTTCCGCTTCAAAAGCCGAAGTTCTTCTTTGCTGCGTCCCTCAACCGGGCTACCGTGATACAGAACGCTGCCGCTGGTAGGCTCTATGAGCCGGAGGATGGTGCGGCCCAGCGTGGATTTTCCACAACCGGATTCTCCCACCAGCCCGAATGTTTCGCCAGGGTAGATCGAAAGATCGATACCATCCACAGCTTTGACTACTTTTTTTCTGCCGGGAAGAAGCCCTGCAGAGGAAAAAAAGTACTTTGTCAGCTGCTTTGTTTCCAGCAGTGGTGCGCCTTCGTTATGCGCCATATGCTTCGCCCCCTTCATACTTCCAGCAGCTTACCATCGTGTCGCCTACCTGGTAGTTGCCCGGCTGCTTGCGCCGGCAGATATCTTTGGCGTATGGGCAGCGGTCGCAGAACCGGCAACCCTGCGGCATATCATACTGGTTGGGCACATGGCCTCGTATCGTATAAAGCTCATCCACCTCGGTATCCAGACGAGGGATAGACTGCAAAAGCCCCTGTGTATAGGGGTGAAACGGCTGTTTGAAAATGGAACGTGCCGGTGCATATTCCACACCTTTTCCGGCATACATCACAAGAATACGGTCTGCCATTTCGGCTACTACACCCATATCATGCGTAATCAGCATCACAGCGGTGCCAAGGTCATCTCGCAGCCCGCGAATCAGCTGCAGCACCTGCGCCTGGATCGTCACATCCAGGGCAGTGGTCGGTTCATCGGCAATCAACAGCGCAGGGTTGCAGGAAAGCGCCATGGCAATCATAATGCGCTGGCGCATCCCTCCGGAGAACTGGTGAGGATATTCCTTCATGCGCTGTTTGGGTGCTGTAATGCCCACTTTTTCCAGCATTGTCACGGCGTGCTGCCAGGCATCCGCCTTGCTCATGCCCTGGTGGATCATCAAAGGCTCGGTCAGCTGCCGGCCAATAGTCATAACAGGGTTCAGGCTTGTCATAGGGTCCTGAAAAATCATGGCGATACGGTTGCCGCGCATTTCGCACATCTGGGCCTCACTAAGCTGAGTAAGTTCCTGCCCTTCCAGAAGAATGGAACTGCCCTGGCACACCTCTCCCATGGTGGGAAGCAGCCGCATGATGGACAAAGATGTGACACTTTTTCCGCATCCGGATTCACCCACGATGCCCAGAATTTCGCCTTTTTGAACATCAAAGCTGACATCGTCCACCGCGACCACAGTTCCTTTTCGGGTGGAAAACTGTGTTTTCAGATTTTTTACACAAAGCAACGGCTCCATTTTTGACACCTCGCAGGATCTTGTGTGCGGCTGCACATCGTGTGAAAAGGCTTTGTCAAAACCGCACTCGGCGTGCGGTTTTGACAAAGCCGGGGAGGAAGCCCTCCCCGGAAATGCCGAGGCTAACCGGCAGAAAATCAGTTTACCTTCCATTCCCAAGTAGCCCAGTTCAGGAAATTGGAATCCTCAGGCTTTACATTTTCGATGCGGCTGTTATAGGCAAACAGCGTGTTGGGCGAATACAACATGGAAAGGTTGCAGATTTCGCGGAATTTCACCTGTTCCTCGTCGTAGATCGCTTTGCGCTCTTCAAAGCT
>CAMBHV010000060.1 GCA_945867255.1 uncultured Clostridia bacterium | reverse complement strand
TGCCTGGCCGAAGCGGTGTTCTTATATTTTACCATCACGAACTATTACGATGGCACAGCGCGTGCTTTATATACACGGGCGAATACGTTGTGCACACAGCTTTCTGCCATGGGTACGCAAACAGAAGAGAGCCGTAGTGCAGCTGTGCGCCGCATGGTAGAACAATTTGCGGAAAAAGACCGTTTTGAATTGATGCTGATGGACGAAGATGGGCTTATGGCGGTGTCTTCCACGGGGTTTGATACGGCGGATCAGCAGGGTTGGAGCGACGTGGCTCAGGCGTATTCCAGCGAAGATGGAATGGGGCGGGCTGTATATCACACCCCTATGGGGGAAAAGGTGATGGCATTTACCATGCGCTTGCCGTTTACATCGGGCGATATTGTAGCCATGAGAGTTGTTACAAGCCTTACTTTGGTGGACCGGAGCATTCTGAAACTAATTGTACTTAGCCTTTCCGTGGCGGCTGCCATTTTGATATTCAGCGTGTGGAGCGGTATGTTTTTTGTGCGCAGTATCGTACGCCCCATTGGCGAGATTGAGCAGACGGCTGCAAAGATGGCACAGGGAAACCTGGACATGCGCATTTCAAATAAGTATGATGATGAGATCGGCAAATTGGCGGATACCATCAATCATATGGCTGGAGAACTGGATAAGACCGAGCGGATCAAGAACGAATTCATTTCTTCCGTTTCACATGAGCTGCGTACTCCTCTTACCTCCATTAAGGGCTGGGCAGAGACCATGGCACATATCCATGATCCGACAGATCCAAACTATCAGCGAGGGGTGCAGGTAATTGCCCGAGAAACGGACAGACTGTACGACATGGTGGAAGAACTGCTGGATTTTTCCCGTATGCAGAACGGGCTGTCGCTGCAATGCGAACGGCTGGATCTTGCCGCTGAGGTAAGTGATGCCGTGCTCACCATGACGCCACGTGCCAGCCAGGAGGGGCTTTCCATCCTTTGGGAAGAGCCAGAAGCCCCGGTTCCCGTATATGCGGATGCAGCCCGCTTGAAGCAGGTGTTTATTAATGTGCTGGATAATGCGGTGAAATATTCACCGCCCGGGGGAACGATTACAGTAGAGTTATTGCAGGATGGCCATAATGCATTTTTGAATTTTACAGATAAGGGCCGCGGCATTGCGCCGGAAGATCTGGAAAATGTAAAAACGAAATTTTATAAGGGAAAAGGCGCTGTGCGTGGAAGCGGGATAGGCCTTGCGGTGGTGGACGAAATCGTTACGGCCCATGGTGGTATCCTTAGCCTGCAAAGCGAGGTGGGAGCCGGCACCACAGTGACCGTGCGCCTGCCGTTGGAGCAGGCGAAATCATGCGGTGCAGAATGAACCATGCCTGTTTTCAGGCGGAAAGGAACACTTTTTGGCAGACGAGATCAGAGAAAAATTTAAAACTACAGTGGGCGGGCAAGCTTTGATGGAAGGTATTATGATGCGCGGGCCGAAGGCCATGTGCATTGCTGTGCGCCGCCCGGATGGAGAGATAGAGACAGAACTGACGCCGGTGGTGATGAAACCCTGGCAGAAGTGGCCTTTTGTACGCGGCATTTACAACATGGCGGAAAACCTTGTAGTGGGTTATCGCTGCCTGATGCGGAGTGCCGATATCTCTATGACAGAGGAAGAAAAAGAAGAAAGTGAATCCGCCTTCGACCGCTGGGTGGAAAAGCACCTTGGGGAAAAAGGGGAATCCATCCTGATGGGGATTGCCAGCTTTGCCGGCGTGGCGCTTGCCATCGTGTTGTTTTTGGTGATTCCCACACTGGCGGTTGGGTTGCTTTCGCGTGTGGTGGAGTTGGGCGCCGCCAAAACTCTTTTGGAGGGCGTCCTGAAAATTGCCATTCTGGTGGGCTATATGGCAGGTGTCAGCCGGGTAAAAGAGATCCACCGCATGTTTTGCTACCATGGCGCCGAACACAAGACCATTGCCTGTTATGAAGCGGGCCTGCCGTTGGAAGTGGAGAACGTGCGCAAGTGCAGCCGGTTTCACCCCCGCTGCGGCACAAGTTTTCTGCTGATCGTCATTGTGGTGAGCATTCTCCTTAATAGTGTCATTCCCTGGGGTAGTTTGTCTTTACGTATGTTGTTCAAGCTTTTGCTGCTGCCGGTGGTTGTCTCTGTCAGTTACGAGATCATTAAGTTGTGTGGAAAATACGACAATATCCTGTGCCGTGCCGTTAGTGCACCTGGGCTGTGGCTTCAGCACATCACCACGCAGGAGCCGGATGACAGCATGATTGAATGTGCCATTGCGGCCGTGGTACCCGTCCTGCCCGAGACCCCGGGTGAGAGCACATGGTAACTTTGGAGCAGGCTTGGCGTGCCGGAAGGGAATTCTTAGCCAAGGCGGGCATTGAAGATGCCGCATTTGATGCACGGGAACTGTGCCGGGCCTGTTGTAAAGCAGACCCGCTTTCTGTGCCACAGCGTACGTTGACCGAATGCGAGCAGCTTCAGCTACAGCAGCTTTATACCCGCCGTGCACAGCATGAGCCGCTGCAATATCTTCTGGGTGAGTGGGATTTTTTGGATTTTACCGTGGCTGTTGGCCCGGGGGTGTTGATCCCACGGGCAGATACCGAATGCGTGGCACAGGCTGCCATGGATGCGCTACGCTGCGCTGCTGCACAAAATTCGCATGTTGCGGCAATGGATCTTTGTGCCGGCACGGGTATCCTGGCTATCGCTATGGCGAGATGTGTTCCCACAGCACGTGTGACGGCCATTGAAAAGAATGATGCAGCGTTTGAATATTTAAAGCGAAACTGTGCACAGCTTGCCCCGGAAGTGTCTGCCGTGCAGGCGGATGTGTTTGGGTATGAGCACAAACTTGATGAGGAGAGCCTGGATGTCATCGTCTCAAACCCGCCATATGTAACATGTGATGAATATAAAACGCTGGCGCCGGAACTGCATTTTGAGCCGCGCGAGGCCCTTTGCGCCGAACAACAAGGGCTTGCCTTTTACCGGCATATTGCGCCTGCCTATTTTTCAAAATTGCGTGCCGGAGGTATGCTTGTGTTTGAGATAGGTGCTGCGCAGAGTAAGGATGTATGTGAACTGTGCCGATTGGCTGGATATGTGCAGGTATCGGTGCAGTGTGATGCTGCCGGCCTGCCACGCTGTGTATGTGCGCATAGGCCATAAATTGCATAGCTGCAGATGCGCTGTGCGTTGCATTTCCATACGGTTTCGGGTATACTAACCCGTGGAAGCAATTAGCCTCTACATTTTATAAAAAGGGCTATTTATTGGACATCTGCTGCGATATGATAAAGGCAGAAAGAATGTTTTAGATATGCGGGCATGCCCGCACATACAGCAGGAGGAAACCATGGCAGAAAAGAAGCAGACAATGTCCTCGCCGGAGCGCAAGGCGGCGGGCGATAAAAAAAGCGCGCTGGAAACTGCATTGAGTCAAATTGAAAAACAGTTCGGCAAGGGCGCTGTGATGAAGCTGGGGCAGAATGTGACGATGCAGGTGGATGCCATTTCTACCGGCTCGCTTTCTCTGGATTTGGCCCTGGGGATTGGCGGGCTGCCCCGCGGGCGCGTAGTGGAGATTTACGGGCCGGAGTCTTCAGGTAAAACCACACTGGCGCTACACTGCATTGCCGAGGCGCAGAAAAACGGTGGCGAGGTTGCATTTATCGATGTGGAACACGCGCTTGACCCCGTATATGCCAAAGCACTGGGGGTAGATATTGATTCCCTGCTGGTTTCTCAGCCGGATACCGGCGAACAGGCCCTGGAAATTTGTGAGGCGCTGGTGCGCTCCGGAGCGATCGATGCGATTGTCATCGACTCGGTTGCGGCCATGGTGCCCCGTGCCGAGATTGAGGGCGAGATGGGAGATTCGCATGTGGGCCTACAGGCGCGCCTGATGAGCCAGGCGCTGCGCAAGTTGACGGGTGTTATTGGCAAAACGGGTACAGTGGCTATCTTTATCAACCAGCTGCGTGAAAAGGTGGGCATCGTGTATGGCAATCCGGAGGTTACTGCCGGCGGTCGTGCATTGAAGTATTATTCCTCGGTGCGTATCGATGTGCGTCGTATTGAAGGGCTGAAAGACTCTTCCGGCAATTTCATCGGCAACCGCACACGTGCAAAAGTGGTAAAGAACAAGGTAGCGCCTCCGTTTAAAGAGGCGGAGTTCGACATCATGTTTGGCACGGGCATCTCCAAATCAGGTGAATTGCTTGATCTTGCGGTGAAACTGAATATTATTCAGAAGAGCGGGGCCTGGTTCTCCTATGGCGAGACCCGCCTTGGGCAGGGGCGTGACAATACGAAGAATTATTTGGAAGAGCATCCGGAGTTTGCCGCAGATATTGAAGCACAGGTGCGTGCACGCGCAAGCGAATTGTTTGCGGGCCGCTCGGGTAAACGCCGTGGCGGAAGTTTGGACGATGCGCCGGCAAAAACGGCGCCTGCCCCCCAGCCGGTTCCTGCCCCACAGGAGGGAACACAGCCTGCGGAGCCGCCCAAAGCTCGCCCGCGTAAGCCCAGCATCGATATCATGATGGAAGATGAATGATGCGCCTTTCCAAAATTACGCCCACAAAAAGGGGAAGACTGGCGCTGTTTGATGCGACAGGGGAGTTCTTGTGTTCTGTGGATACAGAAACCTGTTATAAACATGGCCTGCGCGAGGGCTGCGAGCTGGATGCCGCAGCCCTTGACAGTTTACAGGCTGACAGCGAAACACGCCGTGCAAAGGACAAAGCCCTGGGATACCTTTCCCTTCGCAGTTATGGTTCACAGGAACTTTATCAGAAGCTGTGCCTGAAATTTGATGAGCATTCCAGTGCGGCTGCTGTGGCAGAGATGCATCGGCTGGGCCTTCTGGATGACGTTGCGTTTGCGCGTGCGCGTGCGCGCCATCTGGCTGGGCAAAACCGTTCTGCGCGCGAGATCGAACATCGCCTGCGTGCGCTGGGCCTTGGAGAACAGGAGATTGCCTTGGCCATGGAAGAAGTGGCGCCGCAAAGTGAAGGTGCATGCCTTGCGGTGGTAAACAGGCATTATCGTGCAAAGCTTGCCGCAGGCCAACGGGAGAAAGTGCTGGCCGCGCTGGCGCGCCGTGGCTTTTCTTACAGCGAGGCCCGTGCCGCGGTGAATAGCGTGTTGGACGAATTACGGGCCGAACAGACTGAAGAGTATGAATTTTGAAAGGGGTGGGGTGCCGTTTGAACATTGCACTGATCTCTATGGGATGCCCGAAAAATCAGGTGGATGCAGATGTGATGGCGCATGCACTGTTACAGGCCGGGCATAAAACGGTGGAAAGCGCCGCGGCGGCGGACTGCGTTCTCATCAATACTTGTGGCTTTATCGAGAGCGCCAAGCAGGAGGCCATTGATACCATTCTGGAAGCATGCAGCTGCAAGGAATATAATCCTGCACTGAAAGTTGTAGTTACCGGCTGCCTTGCGGAGCGCTATCAAAGCGAGATCCGCAAGGAGATCCCAGAGGTGGACGCTGTGGTGGGGATTGGTTCCAATGCAGCCATTGTGTCCATTTTGGAGCGGCTGGAACATGGAGAAGCCGGAATTGAAAGCTACGGCCCCAAGGCAGGTTTGCCGCTTTCCGGCAAGCGTGTCATTTCTACACCGCGCCATTATGCGTATCTGAAAATTGCCGAAGGGTGTTCCAACTGCTGCACATATTGTGCGATTCCGCTCATTCGTGGGCCGTTGCGCAGCCGCACAGTGGAAAGCTGTGTGGCCGAGGCGCGCTGGCTGGCCAGCGAGGGTGTGAAGGAACTAATCGTTGTGGCGCAGGACATCACTGCGTTCGGTGCGGACAGGGGCAATGTGGAGATTGCACGGCTTTTGGACGAGCTGAATGCAGTGCCAGGCATTGAATGGATTCGTTTGTTGTATGCGTATCCGGAGCGGATCACGGATGAGTTTGTGGCAGCGATGGTGCGTAACGAAAAAGTTTTGCACTATTTGGACGTACCCATCCAGCATATCGATTCCGACGTATTGCGTGCCATGAACCGAAAAGGCGATGAGCACACCGTGCGCGCGGCGTTGGAAAAGCTGCGCAGTGCCATGCCGGACATTACGCTGCGCACTACGCTGATCGCGGGCTTCCCGGGCGAGACGGACGCGCAGTTTGAAAAGCTGTGCGCATTTGTGCGCGAACAGAAGTTTGCCCGCCTTGGATGTTTTGCTTATTCCGAGGAAGAAGGTACGAAGGCTGCGCTGTTGCCGCAGCTTCCTCAGGAAGTGCGCCAGCAGCGTGCTGACGCGGTGATGCGTATCCAAACAGATATGATGGCGCAGCGTCAGGCGGCTCTGGTGGGGGCTCACATGACGGTGCTGTGCGACGGCCGGGATGACGAAAACGGCCTGTGGTTGTGTCGCTCTGCCGCAGACGCGCCGGAGATCGATGCGGTGGTTTGCGTGGATGGTGAAGCGGAACTGACACCTGGACAATTCTATACGGTTTGTATTGAATACAGTGATGTGTACGATTTGTATGCAACTTTGGCGGAAGAAGGGAGCACACAACGATGAACCTGCCCAACAAACTTACCATGCTGCGCATCGTGCTGGTGCCGGTATTCATGGTGCTGGCCGGTATGACGCAGTATGGCACGTCTAATTATCAGGACACATGGTATCTTGCCGCGGGCATCGTGTTTGCCGTGGCCAGCTTTACGGATTACCTGGACGGATATCTTGCACGCAAATGGAATCTTGTCACAGATTTCGGCAAATTTGCCGACCCTCTGGCCGACAAGCTTCTTACTACAGTGGCTTTTCTGTACATGATGCGCGACGGTGTGTGCAGCATCTGGGTGGTTGCCATTATTCTTGCGCGCGAATTTGCGGTGGCTGGCGTGCGTATGGTGGCGGCGGCCGGCAACAAGGTGATTGCGGCCAACATGTGGGGCAAGGTGAAAACCGTGCTTCAGATGGTGAGCATTTTGTATTATTACTTTGCCGCTGCGCTGGCGGGCCCTGCAGATGTGATGGCAGTGGGGCTCATCAGTATGGTGCTGTGTTGGCTGGTGGCCGCGGTAACGCTGATCTCCGGAGCAAAATATCTGTGGGATAACCGCCAGTTTATCAACACGGCGAAATAAGATGTTTTGTATTGAGAAGAAGTTTTAGGCGATTTCTAAATAAAGTGTATTGTAAGACAAAATGCACCGGTATGCCTTTTGGCCTACCGGTGCATGTAATT
>CAMBHV010000059.1 GCA_945867255.1 uncultured Clostridia bacterium | reverse complement strand
CAGTTTAACAGATTTTTGGGGAATTTGCGACTGCACTTACAGGGTACTACTCCAAGTTTTCTGTGGGTACACACACCAAAGTCATTTGCTTTTTCAAATAATAAATAATAATGAAATAAACAAAAAACAGATCCGCTCTTTACGGATCTGTTTTTTATTTCAGGTAACTTGTAAACAAAAATAGTCCTGTATCTCGCCACGGAACGTCCATGTTCCCGTAACGCGGTAGACATACCGCCCAGGGACGGTGGGCGCCTGGAAATGGCCCGGCGTACTGGTGGTCACTTCAATATATTCTCCTGTAGCGGCATCCCACCGCTGGATCTTTAACTCCCTTGGTCTGGTACTATAGGAAACAGTCACTGGCGTTTGAGCCATCACTTCCATAGGCATCAGATCCATCTCCTCATTCGGAATGGTGGGTGTTTTGGTTTGCCGGGTCGTGAAGAAATTCCATTCGTATCCTGCACGCAGCAGATATTCCGGCGGCATTGGCACATCATTACACTGCACTTCCAGAATCGGCAACGCCTGTTCCGGATCTTGTGTATCTAACACTTCTTTCAAAAGCAATGTCAACCCGGCCGCCACCAGGATGCACACCGCACCAATCAGCAATTTTCGAATCAAGGTTGCCTGACCTTTCATGCAAAGCCTCCCCGCCGCATGCATTCCGCGGCACATCATCGCACGGCGACTGGCATACCCGTTAAAGAACAGCGAACTCTGCCAGTTTCAAAATTTCCATAAACTATTATATCCAATTTGTTCTAAAAAGGAAAGAGGGCACGGACACAGGGGATGAAAAAAGCGCATGCGCTGACAAAGCCTCATGCACACAGATCGTTTATGCTCAGAAAGTTTTCTGAAAGAGCTGTAATGAAGCATGCGAAATCTAACAAGCCAAAGCTTCGCACATGCCAGGACAGATCACATCAGAAACAGAAATCAGCACTTTGGTCCTCCTCCGGATCGGAACTGCAAATTGTTCAAAATTGCACAAAAAAACAAGCGTGGAAGTTTGATAATTTTTCCGCAATCCTCCCTTGATATTTCCCTGCGAAGAGAGTATGCTAAAATCTAAATGTTAACACAGGATGCCCAGCGGGCCCTGCCTTTTGTGGCTACTTGTGGAACCATACAGGAGGTGTTTTTGCCGTGGAACAGTTCGTAGAATTGATGCTGGCAACAGACCGTAAGGCTCGTGACATGATTGAAAAGGCACGCGGGCAAAAAGCGCAGGCCATTTCTGATGCGCATGCACAGGCTGAAGTGATCCGTCAGGCAGACGAAAAGCGCCTTGCGGACGGAAAGGCCCAGGTAGATGCCGCGCTCACGCAGGAAAAGCAGGCACAGGCCAAAGCGCTGGAGCAGGAATTCCTTGCTGCCAAGCATACGCTGGATGAACGGTTCAACACCAACCGTGACGCCTGGTTGAAACAGGTTTGCAGTGAAATGCTTCAGGCGTAAGCCTGCTGCACGGGAAAGGGGGATGTGCGCATGCTGAATTCTCTCAGCGCACTTGCCATCGTGCCGAAGGCCAAGGCCATTGCAGCGCGAAGGTTGACCAAAACTGAATATGAGTCGCTTGCCCGAAAACGCAGCGTAATCGAAGTGACAGCCGCGCTTCAGGCACACCCTTCCTTCAAGAACTGTCTTGCAGGTGTTTCTCAAACCAACCTGCACCGTGCACAGCTGGAAGAGGCCCTGCGCAAAGATGTGTTTTTTAAATATGAATCTTTGATGCGCTACTCATTTCGCAAAGGGCATTTCGGGGCGTATTTTCTGATGCGGTGCGAAATAGATGAGCTGCTTACCAAGCTTCGCCTTTTGTCCATGGGGTTTCATCATCACTACATTGTGCATTTGCCGGGGTTCCTTGCTGACAAAACCAGTTTCAATCTTTTAGCTCTTGCTAAGGCAGAAACACCCGCCCAATGTCTTCCCGTACTGGCAGGCACACCGTATGCCAAGGTTTTACAAAGTGTATTGCCCCCGCAGGGAGAACAGCTGGACTATCTTGCCTGTGAACACGCGTTTGAAACCTACTATTATAAAACGGTGTTTCAGTTGATCGAGCGCGATTTGAAAGGAGCTGCAGCCCGGAATACCCGCCTCCTTTTTTTGCAGCAGGTAGAGATCTACAATCTGGACATGATCTATCGTGCGAAGACATTTTTCCCCGGTCAGTTCACACCGGCTGTATTGCGCAGTCTTCTGCTTCCTTTCTGGAATGTGTTGAGTCAGCGTAAGATGGAGCAGCTGGCCGGTGCGCGTGATTCAGCAGAATTCTTACGCCTGTACAATGCATCGCGGGCTGCCGCTGTATACGGAGAGCGCCGGGAGGGACAGGCCGGCCAAAACGAGGCAGCCGAGCAGCGTGTGCTGCACCGGACAGCCGAACGGCTGATTCATTTTTCGTCCACGCCGCACACGGTGCTGGCGGCACTGCTGGTGCTCTCTGATATCGAGCGCAGCAACATCATCAACATCATCGAAGGCGTGCGGTATGGTCTTTTCCCGGAGGACATCGCCGCGTTTCTGAAATACTGAGGCAGCCCCGCATCAGGGTGCAGTAAAAAGTGAGGTGCATTTGTGCATGGGCATGGTAAAGATGGAGCATGTGAACATCTACGGCGACGGGCGCGAGCCACGTGCCGTTCTGGAACTGCTTGCAGGCCTTTCCTGCTTTGACCCCGACGACGCAAAGGCGTTTGTGGCCCAGCAGTCCGCCCAGGAAGAGGAAAACATATTTGAACCCCTGCTGACGCAGGCGCTTGGGCTTTTAAAAGATCTTGGGCGTACACCGCCTGAGCAAAGCCTTACGCCATCTCAGGCGTTTACACTGGAGCAAGTACAGAGCACGGTAGAACGGTTTTCTGCCGAAGTGGCCAAGCGCGGGCAGCGCATGGCGGAACTGAATGCCCGCATCGCCTCCTGTGAGCAAACCAAAGAACAGCTGTATCACCTGACGGGCCTTGACGCCACTATGGATGAAATTTTCAGCTGCAAATTTCTGAAGGTTCGTTTTGGCCGCCTGCCGAAAGACAGCTACGTGAAGCTGCCGTATTATGAAGACGGCACGTTTACGTTCCGGCAGTATGACTTTGACGGAGAGTTCTACTGGGGTATGTACTTTGTGCCGGCAGAACATGCTGATGCGGTAGATGCCATCTTTGCTTCATTGTTTTTCGAGCGGCTCTGGGTTCCCGATTTCGTGCACGGCACCCCGCAGGATGCCATTGCCAAGCTGATCAGTGAACAACAACAGCTTTCGGAAGAGCGCGACGCCCTGTCACAGATGGCAGATGTGGCAAGCCCGGCCGAGCTGGATCTTTTGTGCCAGATGGCACTGTGGCTGCACTATGAAGCACAGGTATTCAGCATGCGGCATTATGTGGTGCTGCTGGATCACTCTTACTATATCAGCGGCTATGTTCCCGCAGAGCGTGTGCAGGATGTTCAGGCAGCATTAAAACAGGTCTCTGATGTGCGGCTACTGTCGGATGAAGCGGCTGGTGTCGATGCAAAACTTGCAGGTAATACACCGCCGGTGAAACTGAAAAACAACTGGTTTTCACGCCCGTTTGAAATGTTTGTAAAAATGTACGGCCTTCCTGGATATGGCGATTTAGACCCCACACTCTTTGTGAGTGTCACCTATGCCATCCTGTTCGGCGTGATGTTTGGCGATGTGGGCCAGGGTATTTTGCTCGGGTTAATCGGCTTTTTCATCATGTACAAAAAAATGCACATGGACATCGGCCTGATTTTGACAAGATGCAGCATTTTTTCCGTATTATTCGGGTTTGTATACGGCAGCGTATTTGGTTTTGAACATGCATTGGATGGGATGTACCGCACTATGGGGTTCGCAGAAAAACCCGTAGAAGTGTTACAACCGGATTCCATTAACGCCATTCTGATTTTGAGTGTGGCAGCCGGCGTGTTTATTATTGTGGCGGCGATTCTTACCGGGGTCGCGTGTGATGTACGGCGCGGCCAAACCGTGAAGGGCATCTTTTCTGTCAACGGGCTTGCCGGTCTTGTGTTCTACCTTTCTCTTATTGCTTTGCTTTTGAGCGTAGTAGGCATTCCCCTTCCCTTTGTAGGCAGCGTGCCCTTTATCATTGTATGCCTGGTAGTTCCGTTCCTGATGATGTATTTTGCGGAACCTATCGTGCAACTGTCGCAGGGAAATTCTCCCGGGAAACCCGGCGAGATCCTGCTCAACGGATTCTTTGAAATGTTTGATGCTCTATTGAGCTTTGCTTCTAACACCATGAGCTTTCTGCGTGTAGGCGGGTTTGTTCTGGCCCATGCCGGTATGATGACTGTGGTGTTCACCCTTGCGGAAATGACAAGTGGCCCATTATATGTTCTGATTGTCGTGGTGGGCAACCTGTTCGTGATGGCGCTGGAAGGCCTGTTTGTGGGCATCCAGGTACTTCGCCTTGAATTTTACGAGATATTCAGCCGCTTTTTTGACGCGAACGGCAGAGAATTTGCTCCGCTCGCGTTCCAAACCCTTGCGCAGCGTGCGCAGAATTGAAGCCGGGTGCACTTGCACCTGAAATACCGAAAAAGCTGCGCGCAATGCGCGCAAAGGAGGAAATTCTCATGAAACAGATGAAACACAAAGCTCGTATCCTGCTGGTGCTGGCCCTTGCCCTGGTGCTGGCCTGTGCCTTCTCTTCCATGGCGTTTGCTGAGGGTGAGGCCACTGCAGCACCCGCCGACATGAACAGCGGCCTTGGTTATCTTGCCGCGGCACTCAGCGTGGGCATTGCCGGCATTGGTGCCGGCATCGCCGTAGGCGCAGGTGCACCGGCCGCAATCGGCGCATTGACAGAAGACCCGAAAAGCTTCGGTAAAGCGCTGATCTTCGTGGCCCTTGGCGAAGGCATTGCCCTGTATGGCATGCTGATCTCCATCCTGATCCTGTCTAGGCTGTAAGCCATGAAGTACTTTCTGATCAGCGACAACGTAGATACCCTGGCCGGCATGCAGCTGGTCGGTGTGCGCGGTGTTGTGGTACATGAAGAAGACGAGGTGCGCGCCGCACTGGAAAAGGCCTGCGCAGATGAGGAAATCGGCCTTGTGCTCATCACCGATAAGCTGGTGGCCAAATGCGCCGAAACGGTGTTTGCTTATAAATTGGGACGCAAACGCCCACTCATCGTAGAAATGCCGGACCGCCACAGTGACTCAACTCCAGGAGATAGCATCAAGCGCTATATTTCTGAAGTAGTCGGCGTGAAGATTTGAGGTGAAGGCAATGGCACAGAAAAACAAAGGCCGGATGTCGGGCATTGAAAGTTCAGCCGATGCACAGCGCAGTGAAATGTTTGAAGCATCCGTGTTGAAAAGCGCCTCTCTGGAAGCTCAGCAGATCGTGCAGGAAGGCGAAAGAGAAGCCAAGAGAATCGTAGATGAAGCCCGACACAGTAATGTAGACACTCAGCTGGACGCTTACCGCCGTGCCGCAAAACGTGCGGCCGCCCTGGAGGCGGCCGTGGCCCGTCGCGAAAACCGGGACAGACTTTTGCGGTATCGCCGGCAGCTTGTGAACGGGTTGTTTGCCGAAGCATGGGAAGCCGCACAGGCGTTTGCCAAAAGCGAGCAGTATCCCTCATTTGTACAGACATGCATTGCCCGCCACGCTTCCGCATGCGCAGGCCAGGCCTGCAGTGTACGAGTACGCACAACCGATATCCCCCTGCTGGAAAAGGTGGTACAGGCCGCATTGCCTGACAGCCGGTGCGAAATGTGCCCGGATGATTCCATCCAGCTGGGTGGTGCGAAGCTGGAATGCGGTAACGTGCTGTTCGACGAAACACTGGATGATCGCCTTGCTGCGCAGCGCGAAGCATTTCTGAGCCAGTGTGGGCTTCGTGTGCAATAAACCGGAAAACAGCGTCAAAATCGGCATATCATTAAGGAGCAAGCCATGAACGATACGATCTATTCGATCAACGGCCCTGTCGTTACGCTGCGGGATGCGCGCGGCTTTTCCATGATGGAAATGGTATACGTGGGCGAGGCCGGGCTGATCGGCGAAGTGATCGGTATCACTTCGCAGAAAACCACTATTCAGGTATATGAGGATACCGCCGGCCTGAAAGTGGGCGAGCCGGTGCGCGGTACAGGTGCGCCTTTGTGCGCCACGCTGGGGCCCGGCATCATGCAGAATATTTTTGACGGTATTGAGCGCCCCTTGGCCACTATCGCGAAAGATCACGGCGCTTTCATTGCCAGTGGTGTGCATGTGGCCAGCTTGGACGAAAAAAAGTTATGGGATGTTACCGTGCTTGTAAAACCCGGCCAACAGGTGACCGGCGGCAGTTTTATCGCCAGCTGCCCGGAAACCAGCATTATCACGCATAAAAGCATGGTTCCGCCGGACATTTCAGGCACCGTCACCTGGGCCGCAGAAAATGGGCATTATACCATTAAAGACCCTATCTGCAAAGTAAAAACCTCTCGTGGAGAAGAGCACACGCTGTATCTTGCGCAGAAGTGGCCAATTCGCACCCCACGCCCTGTTGCTTTGCGGGAAGCCATCAACCGTCCGCTTGTCACAGGCCAGCGCGTGATCGACAGCCTTTTCCCTATCGCTAAAGGCGGTGCCGCAGCCGTGCCCGGTGGGTTTGGCACGGGCAAAACCATGACGCAGCATCAGCTTGCCAAATGGTGCGATGCCGATATCATTGTGTACGTTGGCTGTGGTGAACGTGGCAACGAAATGACGCAGGTGCTGAATGAATTCAGCGAATTGGAAGATCCGAAAAGCGGAAAACCCATGACGGAACGCACAACCCTGATTGCCAATACGTCCAACATGCCGGTAGCTGCGCGTGAAGCTTCCATCTATACAGGTGTAACACTTGCGGAATATTACCGTGACATGGGTTACGATGTAGCCATGATGGCGGATTCCACTTCGCGTTGGGCCGAGGCATTGCGCGAAATTTCCGGCCGTCTGGAGGAAATGCCGGCTGAAGAGGGCTTCCCTGCTTATTTGCCCAGCCGCCTTGCCGCATTTTACGAGCGCGCCGGCTGTGTGCAAAGCCTGAATGGTGAAAAGGGCAGCGTGTCCATTATTGGTGCAGTGTCCCCTCAGGGTTCGGATTTTTCCGAACCTGTTACCCAGAACACCAAACGCTTCGTCCGTTGCTTTTTGGCACTGGATAAATCACTGGCATATGCACGCCATTACCCTGCCATCAACTGGACGCTAAGCTACAGCGAATACTACGAAGACCTGGACCCGTACTACAAAGAGCATCTGGGTGGGGAATTCTGTACGCTGCGTGGGCGCATGCTGGGCCTGCTGAGCGAAGAAAATAAACTGA
>CAMBHV010000058.1 GCA_945867255.1 uncultured Clostridia bacterium | reverse complement strand
ATGCGGCTGTTAACCGCAGGGTCGTCTGTTCGAGCCAGACAGGGGGAGCCAAAAAAGGCAGGCCTTTGGGCCTGCCTTTTTGTGTTTTCCCCAGTCGTTGCCTTTGAAGAACAGTACAATGCAGAGCCGTTTTATAAAACAGGAGGGATGCCCTGTGTACAGAATCATGATAGTAGAAGATGATGATGCGATTGCAGGTGTGCTGCAACGCACGCTTGCCAAGTGGGGGTATGAAGTACATCGCACAGAGTTGTTCGAATGTGTGATGGAAGATTTCCTTGCGTTTGAACCACACCTTGTGATGCTGGATATCTCACTTCCATTCTTTGACGGATATCATTGGTGTGCGCAAATCAGAAAGGTAAGCCGGGTGCCGGTTTTGTTCCTTTCAGCTGCGGGGGAAAACCTGAACATTGTTATGGCACTCAGCATGGGGGCAGATGACTTCATCACAAAACCATTTGATCTTTCCGTAGCAGTGGCAAAAGTAGAGGCACTTTTGCGGCGGGCCTATTCATTTGGTGCACAGGCCGGCGCTGCACTTGCGGTGGGAGGTGCCAGCCTGCATTATGAGGGCAAAAAATGGGAACTGACCAAAAATGAGTTCCGGATTCTGCAAATTTTGTTTGAACATAAGGGCGAGATCGTTACGCGAGATGCCCTTATCTGCGCTTTG
The DNA here is from genome assembly GCA_945867255.1 of uncultured Clostridia bacterium. Lineage (GTDB taxonomy): Bacteria > Bacillota > Clostridia > Oscillospirales > Ruminococcaceae > Ruthenibacterium. The sequence goes on along the minus strand of CAMBHV010000058.1, from coordinate 6,680 downwards.
TGGGGGCAAAACACCTTCCCGGATGATAATACCCTTACGGTAAATGTGGCGCGGCTTCGTAACCATCTGGACGAAATTGGCTTGGGCGGGCTTGTGCGTACGCAGAAAGGTGTGGGCTATCTTGTGGAGGAACAACCATGAATCCTGTGCATTTGGCACTGTGTTATCTGTGGGAAAAGCGTGCCTCGGCTTTTCTTGTAATGGGGGCATGTGCATTCTTTTTTGTAGTGACGGAATTATATCATGCCCCCATGGAACTTGCCATATACACTTCCATGATGTTGGTATCCGGCGCAAGCGTGGCATTTTTTGTGGGGCTGTATCGGTTTTGCGCCACATACAAAGACTTGCATGTTTTGCTGAGGCAAAGCACGGCATCTCTGCAACAAATGCCCGCACCACGTGGACTTTTGGACAAAGAATGGCAACAGCTGGTATATGCTGTGGATGCGGTGCGCCGCAGCACGGTGGAACGAAGTGAGGCTGCAGTACGGGACGCCCAGGAATATTATACGCTGTGGGCCCATCAGATCAAAACTCCGCTTGCGGCTATGCAGCTTTTGGCGCAGGAGAACGAAACGGACACAAAGGATCTGTTTCTTAGCGAACTGTTTCAAACACAGCAATACGTGGATATGGTAATGAATTATCAGCGTATGGCAAGTATCACTCGAGATTTGTGCGTATGCAAAGTGGATGTAGATGCAGTAGTAAATTCAGCAGTCGGCCGGGTACGGCCTATGCTTTTGGGCAGGCCGGATATAATGCTGGATGTACAGGCGACAGGTTTATGCGTTGTGTCCGATACAAAGTGGCTGGGCGTTGTGGTGGAGCAGCTTTTGACCAACGCAGTGAAGTATACACGGCACGGCTTTGTGAGGATATACGCCTGTGATGATACACTGGTCGTGGAAGACAGCGGTATCGGTATTGCACCGGATGAACTTCCTCGTGTGTTTGACCGCGGTTACACCGGGTTGAACGGGCGAAGCCAGCGCCACAGTTCCGGCCTGGGGCTGTATTTATGTAGGCAAATCACACATAAGCTGGGCCATGGTTTGTGGCTTGAGTCGGAACAAGGCAAGGGCACACGGGTATTTCTTTCCTTTCCCAAAGTCGCTATGATGCTGGAATAGCCGACTATTTTCCCTTACAAAAGTGTAAGTCATATGGTGCCGCATGTAAGTGCGCGCGATGGCGGCGGCCAGCTTGCGGCGTTATGATAATGGCAGACACCGCCGTTTCAATCTAATGCGACGGAAAAAAGGGAGATGTATGTATATGGCTTTGCTGCAGGTGGAGCATTTGAAGAAAATATACACCACGCGGTTTGGCGCACATCAGGTGCAGGCGCTGCGCGATGTTTCTTTTGGTGTGCAGGCAGGAGAATTTGTGGCCATCATGGGAGAAAGCGGAAGCGGTAAAACCACGCTTTTAAACATTCTTGCCACATTGGACAAGCCCACCCAAGGTGCAGTATACCTGAATGGGCAGAATCTGGCATCTGTGCCGGATAAACAGCTTGCGGCCTTTCGACGCCAGAAGCTGGGCTTTGTGTTTCAGGATTTCAACCTGTTGGACACTTTTTGTCTGAAAGATAATATCCTTTTGCCGCTTGTACTTTCTCATATGAGCTATGATGATATGGTGCCGCGTTTAAAGGCAGTAAGCGATGTGTTGGGTATTACGCACCTTTTGGATAAATATCCGTATGAAATTTCCGGTGGCCAGAAGCAGCGTGCGGCGGTGGCACGCGCGCTGATTACGCAGCCGGCCATCGTGTTGGCAGATGAACCTACCGGCGCGCTGGATTCCAAAGCCAGTGCGCGCCTTCTGGAAACGTTCGAACAGGTAAATGAATCCGGGCAAACCATTTTGATGGTTACGCATTCCACCAGAGCAGCCAGTTGTGCCAAGCGAGTGCTGTTTATCAAGGATGGGGTAGTATTTCACGAGCTTTACCGCGGCACAGCGTCTGCAGGCGAATTCTTTGGGAAAATCAGCGATACGCTGATGCTGCTCAGCGCGGGAGGCGAAGCTGTATGAAAAAACTGCTATACCCAAAACTTGCCTGGCAAAACCTGAAAAACAACCACATCACATATTTCCCTTATTTGCTTACCTGCAGTGTAAGTGTGGCAATGTACTATATCATGCAATCTATCGCTTTAAACGGCGGCTTGGCCCAGGTGCCGGGGGCGGCTGTTGCCCTTACTATTTTCTTTTTGGGCACGGGTATTGTGGGGATTTTCTGTATAGCGCTGGTTTTCTGGACGAACAGCTTCCTCATCAAGCGCCGAAAAAAGGAACTGGGACTGTACTGTGTGCTGGGGATGGAGAGAAAGCACATTGCCGCCATGTTGCTTTGGGAAACACTGTATACGGCCATCATCTGCCTGGCGTTGGGATTGGGTGCCGGCATGCTGCTTTCCAAACTGCTGTTTTTGGGGCTTTTATACATGATGAACATTTCTACCCCGATTGCCTTTGGGATAGAGCCTGCAGCCATGCTGATTACCGCTGTACTGTTTGGGGCGATTTTTCTGTGTACAACGGCCTATAACCTGTTTCATGTGCGGCTGGTAAGCCCGGTGGAACTTTTACATGGTGGAAATATGGGCGAGAAGGAGCCACGTGCTTCCTGGCTGTTGGTTGTTGTGGGAGTGACCAGCCTCGGCTGGGGATATTATACCGCTGCGACAGTAAACCAGCCCTTAAATGCCTTGCTTTTATTCTTTGCCGCAGTGTTGTGCGTGATATTGGGGACATTCTGCTTGTTCACTGCGGGCAGCATCGCTATTTTGAAGTTCCTGCGCAGGCGCACAAAGTTTTATTATCAGCCGGGACATTTTATCAGTGTATCTGGTATGCTCTACCGCATGAAACAAAATGCGGCGGGCCTTGCAGCCATTTGCATTCTGTTTACTATGGTACTTGTAACAGTATCCACAACAGTGTGTCTGTATATGGGGCAGAATGACATGCTGCGGTCTTTGTACCCTATGGACATCCGCGGCACGGTGTCGTTAGAAAATGGTCAAGAGATAGCGAATGTTTATCAGGCGGTGGAAAACGCTGTACAGGGCAGTGGTTCCCGTGTAGAACAGCAATACGCCTGGCGGGCCTGCGGTTCCGGGCATACAGTGCGCTTGGATGAGACCGGAGAACTTCAAGCAGATAACACTTCTGTCCATAGGGCCCAGATGATTGGTGTGGAAGACTATAACCTTGCATTCGGCACCAGTTTCACCCTTGCAGAAAACGAGGTGATGCTGTGGGGCGTAGATGATGAATTCTTTCCAAAGACACTAACAGTGGCCGGGCACACTTTTCATGTGCTTCCACTGAAGGGGCTTGCACAGGAAGTAGGGCAATTTTATTCTACTTATGGAGAGTATATCATGGTGGTGTCCTCCTACAAGCAGGCGGCCAGCCTGATGGAGGAGTTTTCCGGAATACAAAGCAGTTCGCCGAAAGTGAATCTGTTCTTGGATGTATCGGGCAGCCCCGCTCAACAGCAACGTGCCTGCCAGAGCCTTGTGGAAGATACACCGAATGGAATGCCATTTGGGGTTAGTTGCCGGGCACAGGCAAGCGAAAGTTGGTACAGCCTGTATGGCAGCTTTCTGTTCCTTGGTGTTTATCTGGGTATCATGTTTATGATGGCCACAGTGCTTATCATTTACTATAAGCAGATCAGTGAGGGATATGATGACCACGGCCGTTTTGTGATCCTGCAGAATGTGGGGATGAGCAGGCAGGAAGTAAAAAATACCATCAATAAACAGATTTTGCTGGTATTCTTCCTTCCGCTTTTTATGGCGGCTGTCCATATGCTGTTTGCGTTCAACATTGTAGCTAATATCCTGACGGTGTTTTCCATGACGAACAGAGGACTGTTTGCTGCTTGCTGTGTGGGTATTTTTGTGGTGTTTAGCCTTGTATATCTTTTGGTGTATAAGCTGACATCTTCCAGTTATTACCGTCTTGTGCGGACTGCTGTATAGAAAGGAGATGTGTGTATGAAGCACTTTTTCAGGGTGGCTGCCGCTTTAACGGGCATTTTCTTGGCCATACTCCTTTTACTGAGGAAATCAGAACAAAGACGTTGAAATAAAAAGCGATGTTTCGGGCATAAGAGGCCTGAAATATCGCTTTTTTTTACAGAAAAGCACAATCAGCCAGGGAAAAAGCTTTTCTTGTGCAGAAAATGCGTGGGCCATATCTTGACAAACTGGAGCATAGCGGTGTAGTATATTCATACACCCCCCTGGGGGTGGGGAGGTTTAGCGATGCAAAAGCAAAAATATGATGTGACAGGGATGACATGTTCAGCCTGCTCGGCCCATGTGGAAAAGGCCGTGCGAAAAGTGCATGGCGTAACAGATGTTACAGTCAATCTTTTAACAAACAGTATGGTGGTGCAGGCGGAAGATTCTCTGCTGCCTCAGGCCATTATAGCGGCAGTGGAAAAGGCGGGTTATGGCGCAAGCCTGTCGCACGAGGCGGAGAAAGCTTTCATACAGCCTGAACAGAAAAGAGAAAATCCGGCTGCGCGGCAGATGCAGGAAATGAAAAAACGCCTGGTGATATCATTTGTGTTCCTTATTCCACTGATGTATGTCTCCATGGGCAGCATGGTGGGCCTGCCGCTTCCCGAATTTCTCGCAGGGGTGGAAAACGGCGTAGCTTTCGGCATGGTACAGTTTCTGCTTGCTTTGCCCATTGCTTATGTGAACCGTAAATATTATCAGGTTGGTTTTAAAACGTTGTTTCACCTCAGCCCGAATATGGACAGCCTGATTGCCATTGGCTCTACGGCTGCTTTTGCTTATGGTATTTTCGCCATTATGCGCATAGGGCACGGCCTTGGTGTAGGTGATATGCAGCTGGCACATCAGTACCACATGGATCTTTATTTTGAATCTGCCGCCATGATTTTGGCACTGATCACACTGGGCAAATACCTGGAGGCAAAAAGTAAAGGGAAAACGGGCGAGGCCATTGAAAAGCTGATGGATCTTGCCCCCAAAACAGCGGTTGTGGTGCGGCAAGGGGTAGAGCAGACTGTGCCGGTAGAACAGGTACAGACGGGAGATATTGTATCGGTAAAGCCGGGCCAGCGCATTCCGGTGGATGGTGTAGTGGTGCAGGGAAACACCAGTGTGGATGAATCGGCCATTACGGGTGAAAGCATCCCGGTGGAAAAAAGCCCCGGCAGCACGGTGTTGTCAGCCAGCATCAATACCAACGGTTCTTTCCAGTTCCGCGCCACAAAAGTGGGGCAGGATACTACACTTTCTCAGATCATTCGCCTCGTGGAAGAGGCAAGCGCCAGCAAAGCGCCCATTGCGAAACTGGCCGATAAAATAGCAGGTGTATTCGTGCCTGTGGTGATTGGCATTGCACTTGTGGCCACCGCCGTATGGCTGGCCGTGGGGCAAACGCCGGAGTTTGCCATTTCCATTGGTATTGCGGTGTTGGTGGTGTCGTGCCCATGTGCGCTGGGCCTTGCCACACCGGTGGCAATTATGGTGGGCACGGGTAAGGGAGCCGAAAACGGCATTTTGATCAAATCTGGTGAGGCGTTGGAAATTGCTCATCGCGTGAACGCTGTGGTGTTGGACAAAACCGGCACGTTGACAAACGGGGAACCGGTTGTAACAGATGTGTTACCTGTGCAGGGGCTGGATGAGGCTGGGCTTCTGGCGCTTGCAGCAAGTCTGGAACAGCCAAGCGAGCATCCCCTGGCAGGGGCGGTGCTGGCCTATGCAAAACAAAGTGATGTGCAGCCCACGCAGGTGCAGCAATTTGAGGCGGTGTTTGGCCAGGGTGTGCGCGCCCGGATACAGGGTGTTGCATGCCTGGCAGGTAATGAGGCCTTGCTGGCTGACGCTGGGGTAATGTTGCCGGATGAATGGCGCGAACGAGTGGAGCAACTTTCCACTGATGGAAAAACGCCGCTTCTGTTTGCTAAAGATGGGCGCTTTTCCGGTGTGATTGCCGTGGCAGACACATTGAAAAATACAAGTGCCGAAGCCGTGCGTCAACTTCAGGATATGGGCATCGAGGTAACGATGCTTACGGGTGATAATGCACGCACCGCCGCGGCAATCCAAAAGCAGCTTGGTATTGCTCATGTGGTGGCCCAGGTGTTGCCGCAGGACAAAGCGCGCCATGTGGCAGAACTGCGCAAACAGGGCAAAGTGGTAGCCATGGTGGGAGATGGGGTGAATGATGCCCCGGCCCTTGCCGGCGCAGACGTGGGAATTGCGATTGGCGCAGGAACCGATGTTGCCATGGAAAGTGCTGATGTGGTGTTGATGAAAAACGATCTGCGCGATGTGCCTGCCGCGATTCGCCTTTCCAGAGCGGTAATCCGCAATATACGGGAAAACCTGTTTTGGGCGTTTTTCTATAATACATTAGGTATTCCGCTTGCCGCAGGCGTATTTTACAGTGCGCTGAACTGGAAACTCAGCCCCATGTTTGGTGCGGCAGCCATGAGCCTATCCAGCGTATTTGTAGTATCGAACGCACTGCGCCTGAAGCGATTCGATGCATATAAACCGGCCCGGCATCGCAAACGTGCTGTACAGGTAGAACAGACGCCTGCCATGTCGGAGACACAACAGAAAATGGAGGATGGTAACATGAAAACAGTCACATTAATGATCGAT
>CAMBHV010000057.1 GCA_945867255.1 uncultured Clostridia bacterium | reverse complement strand
CCGACGGGGTGCAGGTGGCTGTCAGTGCCCCGTGCGACATGGAGATAAAGCCGAATTCGTCCACAACAGCGGTGCCCTGCATGGTACCGCCGGATTCGGAAAGGGAACCGTCTGACAGCCACAGGGAAAACACCTGCGGCAGTACGCCGGCCTCCCACAGCGCGTCTGTTGCCCCGGATAACGCGGCAGCATCAAATTCGGCAGGAGTGCCCAAACCATAATCTCCGTAATTGGTGTTGGCTTCTCCCAGCATGCGCATACGGGCATACAGCGCTTGTGCCGTGTCGCTTTGAGCGGCCTTTTCCGAGAGGCCTGTGGGTACGTCGGCGCTGGGCAAGGGATGCACAGCGGAAAGGCGGGCGGTGTCCTGCACGGCCATGGCGCGATAGGGCAGCACGGCAGCTGCGGCAAGCGCCACGGCACACACGGCACAGCCCAGTGCCGCACCCAGATATCGGTTCATGGCGCTTCCCCCTTTTGCAGGACCAGGCGAACAGTGGTGCCTTTGCCCACTTCGCTTTCAAATTCCAGCGTGCTGCCATGGGCGGCTGCAATGCGCTGACACAGCGCCAGCCCCAGGCCGGAACCGTTCTGTGCCCGTGCGCGAGATTTATCCACCATATAAAATGGCTCGGTGATGCGGCTTAGTTCATTTTGCGGGATGCCTCGGCCCTCGTCACGTACAAACAGGGCCACGGTGTCATTCTGCACTTCGAAGCCCACCTGCACGGGCCCGCCGGGGCGTGAGGCGCGCACTGCATTTACCACAAGATTATATAAAAGGTCTGCAAGAAGAGGCCTGTCTGCCATCACGTGTATGCCGTGTGCACTGGAAAAAGAGACGTTGGCTCCTTCCAGCCCGTTACACGCGTGGCGTACATCCGCAAACACGCCGGACAGCGGCGTGCTTTCCAGCGCGGTGGATTCATGCCCAAGGCGCATCAGTTCCAACAGTTTCAGGCTTAATGCCTCCAGGCGTTTTGTTTCATGGTATACGTAATCTGCTGCCTTTTCGCGTGCGCTCTGGCCAATATCGCGGCTGCGCAGCAAATCAGCATAACCCAGCATGGCTGTCATAGGCGTTTTGATCTCGTGTGTAAAAGCGGCCACGAAGTCATCGCGGCGGCGTACTTCGTCTTCCAGGCTTTCCATAGCCTGTTCTACCGAAGCAGCCATGGCGTCGAAATCCTGGCTGAGGCGCCCCACTTCATCCTGTGTATGCACCTGTGTGCGCTGGCCATATTGCCCGGCAGCAATGCTGGCAGCAGCAGCGGAAAGCCGTTTCAGCGGGCGCAGCACGATAGTGGTGAAACATAAAGTCAACACGGCAGCAGCACACAACAGCACCGCGCACAAACGCCAGAAACGGTGCAACTGTGCAGTGCGCTGCGCATACAGTTCCGTTATATCAAACACGCTGACAAGCGTGCCCTGTGTACTGCCTGCGGTGAGCGTGCTGGCTACAAACATGTATGTGTTTTCCTGTGCTTTGCGAAGTACATAGCCGTCCTGAGCAGAGCGCGCGGCATCAATCAGCATGTTTTTATCTACCTGCTGAGGTACGCGGGAATATAAGTTGGCCCAGCCCTCGTTCATCAGGGAAAACTGCGCCTGCGGCATGGCTGCGGCAACCTCTGCGCCAGCGGCATGTAAGACAGACTCCCCGGATGCCTTCTGCATAGTGATACGCAGGGTGGCATCTTCTACGGAAAGGCGTTGTGCTGTGTGCTGTGCTGCATTCTGTACGGCGGCCTGTTCCAAAGAGGCTTCAAAATTCTGTGATACCATCCAGTAGCCGCCTATAAGAAACAGAACGCCTGTTACAGTCACAAGGCACAGCGTCAGCTTTCGGGCTATTTTCATGGCAGATCCTCCAACTGATAGCCGATTTTATAGATGGTTTTAATTGCGTCATGCAGTCCCAGCTTTTTGCGCAGGCGCTGGATATGAAGGTCCAGCGTGCGCGAATCCACCTCGGCCTCGTCACCCCAAACACGCTCATAGAGCGCATTGCGGTACAGTACGGTATTTTTGTTTCGCATCAGTTCCAAAAGCAGGTCGTATTCGCGGGGGGTCAGCCAAACGGGAACCCCCTGCTTTGTTACGGTGCGGCGCACGGGGTCCAGCGTAATGCCACATGCCTGAAGTACACTGCGCCCACGCCCTGTGCGCCGCAATGCGGCTTCCACGCGGGCCACCAACTCGGCTGGCTCGAACGGTTTGCAGATATAATCCTGTGCGCCGGTGGCCAGGCCTTTCACGCGCTGAGCAACCTCGGTTTTGGCTGTAACAAAAATCACCGGTGTTTCATCGCCCACAAAAGTTTTCAGGGCATAGCCGTCATAATCCGGCAGCATTACATCCAGTATGATCAGTGCCCAGTGGCCTGTCTCGATCAGGTCTGCCGCCTGGCCGCCGGAATAGGCGGCTTTGCAGCGATAACCGGCATGCTCCAGTGTCAGGCAGACAAGGTCCGCAATGGCCTGCTCGTCATCTACTACAAGAATGGGATCCATGCGACATTCCTCCTTCTCAGCTTACAGTATAGCATGGATTGTATCAAAGATTTATCTTTCGCATGAAAACATTTACCTTTTTTGGGGTAAACAAAAAGCCTCCCGTTCCAACAAGAAACAGGAGGCTTTTATACAAAGCAGAATTATGCAACAAGCGTGATGATGCGGATCACAAACAGTGCAAACACGATCCACATTACGGGGTGAATGTCGCGGATCTTGCCGCGCACAATGCGCAGGATCATCCACGTCAGCACACCGAACATGATGCCGTTGGCAATGGAATAGGTGAAGGGCATCATAATGATAGCCACAAAAGCACCCAGCACATCGGCCATGTCACCCTCAAATTTCACCTTCAGCACGCTGGTCATCATGAACATACCCACAATGATCAGAGCAGGTGCAGTGGCAAAGCTGGGGATGGCACCGAAGATGGGCCACAGGAACATGGCCAACAGGAACAGAATTGCGGTGGTAAGGCTGGTAAGGCCGGTACGGCCGCCCTCGGCCACGCCGGCAGAGCTTTCCACGTAGCTGGTAACGGTGGAAGTACCAAGGCAAGCACCAGCTACGGTGCCGATGGCGTCCGACATCAGAGCTTTGCCTACGCGGGGCAGCTTGCCATCTTTATCCAGCATGTTGCCCTTTGCGGCCACACCAATCAGAGTGCCCACGGTGTCAAACAGATCCACAAACAGGAACGCGAACACAATTACGGCAAACTCGGCTGCATTGGAGAACATATAGGTGAAATCAAACTTGAAAGCGGTATCGCCCAAAGAGGCAAAGTTCGGCAGGAAATCGGCTGCGCTTGTGATCTGAGGAATTACAGAATACACACCGGCTTCCACGTCCACAACATACCAGCCGGCCAGCTCGGCAATGATGCCCAGCACCCAGGTAACCAGAATGCCCCACAGGATGGCGCCTTTCACGCCAAAGTACAGCATGGCGCCGATGATCACAACGCCAATCAGGGCCAGTGCCACCTGCGGCGTGGCGATGTCGCCCAGCGCTACGCGCGTAGAGGCATCGGCAGCAGCAATGCCGGCGTTCTGCAGGCCAATGAAGGTGATGAACAGGCCAATGCCGGTGGTGATGCCATATTTCAGGTTTTCAGGAATGCAGTTCACCAGTGTCTCGCGGAATTTGAACGCGGACAGAATGATGAAGATGAAGCCTTCCACCAGAATGGCGGTCAGTGCGATCTGCCATGCATTGGGGTTGTCGCCCATCTCACCCAGGCAGATGGTGTATGCAAAGTAGGCGTTCAGGCCCATACCGGATGCCAACGCGATGGGATAGTTGGCGAGCAAGGCCATAATGATGGTAGCGATGGCAGCGCTCAGCGCAGTGGCCATGAACACGCCCTGGCTGTTCATGCCGGCCGCACCCAGCATGTTGGGGTTTACGGCAAGAATATACGCCATCGCAAGGAAAGTGGTGATACCGGCGAGGACTTCCGTCTTCACGGTGGTACCATTTTCTTTCAGATGAAAGAATTTCTCCATGGTGTCTCCTCCTCACAAAAAGATACACAACATATTCAAAACGGGACGTTCCCGCTTTGGCAAAAGAAAAACCCGGGCACATGCCCGTTCAAACAGGCCTGCCCGGGAAACACAAACATGCCCGCACAAAATGCGGGAAAGCATGAAGGTTTGCCGCCAATAGCCGGGCAGGGGTGTCCGCTAGAAACTGCCGGCCCATCCTGCCGGCGATATATTGGGCGAAATATCAAAATATTCACAATATCTAGTGAAAAGTGCCGCAAAAGAACAATCTATATTATAGCGCCGGGAAAAAACGTTTGACAAGCTGTGATTTTGACGAAAATTGCTGTCGTTTGCCGCCGGAAACCAGCCAAGAAAGCAAAGTGTCCGCCCATGGTGGATTGACAGGCCCTCAGGCCGGAAGTATAGTAAATAACATATTACCGTGTGCAGAGAGTATCAGCATTACTTTACGTGTGAATATTGGGCACGGCTGCAGGTAAGAAGGGAGGTACCGGCCATAGGAGTACCGGTTTTATTCATTTACAACACGCAGGCGGGGAAAAATGGTATTGCCGCAAAGCTGGATGTTGTGCTGAAGACTTTGTATGAAAACGGGGTGGATATTACGGTGTGCCCCGTGGGAACCCAGCGTGATGCGCAGGAACTTGTAAAGCAAAGTGGCGGTAAATATGCCGCGGTGCTTTGTGCGGGCGGCGATGGCACACTGCACCACACCGTGAACGCGTTGGCTGAGGCCGGGCTGAATAGGCCAGTGGGATATCTGCCGGCCGGCTCCACGAATGATTTTGCTGCCTCGGCGGGGTTGAGTGAAGATGCCGTGCTTACCTGCCGGCGCATGGCGGCCTTTAGGGAAAACCGGATGGATCTGGGCTTGTTTTGTGAACGCAGATTTTGCTATGTGGCTGCATTTGGTATGTTTACGGATGTTTCCTATTCTACTCCGCGGCAGGCAAAAAACCTGTTGGGGCACATGGCTTATATCCTGGAAGGGGTAAAACGCCTGAACCTGTTTCAAAGCTGGCATGCCCGCGTGGAGGCTGATGGTGTATGCATAGAGGACGATTTCTGGTATGGTTCTTTTACCAATACGCGCTCTGTGGGTGGCTTCGGTTTTCCTCATGCAGATGAGGTACGGCTGGATGATGGGCAATTTGAGGTGATGTTGGTTCGTGCACCCCGCACTCTGGGCGAACTGAATACACTGGCCGGGAAGTTGGTGCTTCAGGAATTTGATGGGGAGCATCTGCATTTCTTTCGTGCAAAGCAATTGCGGGTTTCATTTGACGAGCCCGTGCCGTGGACATTGGACGGTGAATATGGCGGACAAACACGTATTGCAGAATTGAGCGTTTTGCCCGGGGCCTTGCGGCTATTGGGTGCCCCGGAAAATAGCAATATAACGGATTAAGCATAAAACCCCCTGAGCCTTTTTGAAACAGGCTCAGGGGGTTTGTGTTCGGAAAGAAAGGGAATGGCAGGCTTATTTTGCTTCGGTGATGAATTCCTTGGCACTGGCCAGCGTGGCAGCAAGGTTTTGCATGTTGCTGGGTACGATCAGCTTGGTAGCCTTGCCATCTGCAACTTTTTCCAGCGCTTCGAAGCTTTTCAGCGTCAACACCTGCTGTGTGGGCGCGGCTTCATTCAACAGCTTGATGGAATCGGCCAGAGCACGCTGTACTTCCATGATGGCCTGCGCTTCACCCTGTGCTTCGCGGATGCGCTGTTCACGCACAGCATCGGCGCGCAGAATGGTGGACTCTTTTTCGCCCTCAGCCACCAGGATGGCGCTGCGCTTTTCACCTTCGGCGCGCAGAATGCTTTCACGGCGTTCACGTTCAGCGCGCATCTGCTTTTCCATGGCTTCCTGAATATCGCGCGGCGGGATAATATTCTTTACTTCTACGCGGTTCACCTTGATGCCCCACTTATCCGTAGCTTCATCCAGGATAGCGGTGATCTTGGCGTTGATAATGTCACGGCTGGTCAGGGTGTGGTCCAGCTCCATTTCGCCGATGATGTTGCGCAACGTGGTAGCGGTGAGGTTTTCAATGGCGGAAAGCGGGCGCTCTACACCATAAGTGAACAGCTTGGCATCGGTGATCTGGAAGAACACCACGGTGTCGATCTGCATGGTAACGTTATCGCGCGTGATTACAGGCTGCGGTTTGAAATCTACTACCTGTTCTTTCAGCGAAACCTTTTTTGCCACACGGTCTACAAAAGGCACCTTCATGTGAAAGCCTGCTGCCCAGGTGCCGTAATACACGCCCATGCGCTCCAGCACATATACATAGGCCTGTGGCACGATGGCAATGTTGGAGATTAGAATGATCAGCACAAGGGCCAGAAGAACCAATAATACGATCAAGAATGGCATATAAATTCCTCCAAGTAATTATTTATTAATAAAATACGTTTTATAAAAACAAAGAGACGCTGCCGGCGTTTACACGGCTTGTGTGCCCTCGCCGGCCGGCTGAAGCACAAGGGTGGTGCCATCCACCTGGGCCACCCTGGCAAGCTGGCCCACGGCCAGCGGCGTGTCGCAGCGCGCGGCCCAATCCACACCGGAAAGACGTGCCCGCCCGGGGCGCCCGGGTTCTACGGCGACAATTACCTCGGCGAGCTGGCCTACATTACGGTCCGCGTTGGTAGGCACAAGAGCTTTTGCGTCTTTTTTGCGGATCAGTGGGCGCATCAGGACGAGGCACAACAGGCTCACCACCAGGAACACGGCCGTTTGCGCCAGTACGCTGGGCACAAAGGCGCTGACGATCAGCGCCACGGCCGCGCCCGCGCAAAACCAGATAGAAACAAGCGTGGCAGTGGAGGCTTCTGCTATGATGAATACAATAAGCAGGATCAGCCAGACGATGCTGGCAACAGAGATTGACATGAGGCTCCCTTCCTTTCTTAGGTGGCGTCTCGCGATTGCCTTATGGGTATTGTATCAGAAACACCGGGAAAGCACAAAGGGAAAAAACAGGCGGTTTTACCCTGTTTTGGCGTAAAAAGCGAAATTTTTAGAATGGCATCTTCCGCGCTAAGCCGGGCGCATTCGGGCAAAGCGGCGCGCGTTCGCGCGAAAAATATAAGGCTGTGCTTCAAATTGCAAGAAGTATCAGAGAACGATTCTTTACCTTGAAAGCCAATGCTGTATACAGTATAATGGAACCAATCAAACAGATCGTATTGGTTTGCCTGCCGGCGGCAGGTAAAACCCAAAGGGGGGCTTTTATGTTTTGCCCGCACTGCGGTGCGCAGCTTGGCGGAGGCGAGCATTTCTGCCCCGTATGTGGTGCAGTTGTGCAAGCGCAGGCCTCATATGGGCAGGCTCTGTATGGCGCCGGTGCATGGGGGCCGGTTGCCGGCACAGCGCCAGTATATCTGCCGCAGCCGCCAAAAC
>CAMBHV010000056.1 GCA_945867255.1 uncultured Clostridia bacterium | reverse complement strand
TCCGTGTGGGATCTCATCATACAGGTATAACAGCATCTTCTCGCGCACCACTTCTGCCACCAGAACCTTTTCAGGCATGTCTGTATAGGCGTCATCCGGGAAATAATGCGGGCTTTCTACTGAATAGGCATCAATCGCTTGCAACAAGTCTTCACAACCATCCCCATTGCGCGCACTGACACACAAAACGCGTTCAAACAGGCCCATTGCCTGCAGCTGTGCTACACGTGCAACGCCATCGGCTTCCTTGCGAAGCGCATCCGTCTTGTTCACTACACCAATGGCCGGAAGCTTCTTCGCCCGGATGTCGTCCATCAATTCCTGTTCCTGCTGCGTAAAATCGCCATACGGTTCAAACACCATCACGGCTACATCCACTTCAGCCACACTATCCGCCACGGTTTTCACCATACGCCGGCCAAGCTTGGTGCGTGGCGCATGGATACCAGGGGTATCCAAAAACACATACTGTGTTGCCCTTTGGGTAAGAATTCCCGTAATGCGTGTGCGCGTAGTTTGCGGCTTGGCCGTCACAATGGCCACCTTTTCTCCCACCAACCGGTTCAACAAGCTGGATTTTCCCACATTAGGCCTGCCCACCAGGGCGGCAAACACCGTTTTTGTCTGCAAACATTATTCTCCCTTTTTGTGAAAAATAAACCGATACGCCAACACGAAAGATATAACAAGCACAAATGCAGCCAAGGGCCATTGAAGGAAAAAGCGCCACATACGGCCAAACGCAGCTACATCAAAAAATAAAACCACACCGCAAATGGCACTGGCAATGCTGAACACCAACACGGCGCCCGCCGCCATGTCTTTCACGGCCCCCGCTGTCATATATCGTTCCGGCACCGGGCGTTCCACCGCACGCTCAAGGCTGGAATTTACAAGTTCCAACGCAATCACGCCGCCCACCATAATGGTGATCAGGCAGTACTCCGTGCGTGTAAAATCATAAAACAGGCTGAACAGATACACATAAAACGCAGCACACACGTGAAACCGCATGTTGCGTTCTTCCCGCAACGCTGCGCAGATACCCTGCGCGGCATAGCGAAAGCTTTGCACAAAAGGCGGCTTTTTCATATCTGATCCACACTGTAGGAAACCGTGCGCGGCAGGCCAAGTTGAATCAGCGTGGCTTCTTCTTTTTCGCGCATATGTACCGCTGCGATTCCCCCTGCCTCATGATCGTACCCGAGCAGATGGAACATGGAGTGAACTGTCAAATAAGCCACTTCGCGTTGCAGAGAATGACCGTACAAATTGGCCTGCTCCATAGCGCGCTGCATAGAGATCACAATATCACCCAGCATGGCCGCACCCGTCTCCTGGTTGATGTCATATTTGCCGTTTTCCCCCAAGGGGAAGCTCAGCACATCTGTGGGCTGCGGTTTGTTGCGATACTGCTCGTTCAACCGTGCAATCTCCTCATCGTCCACAAACGTAACACTAATCTCTGCCGGCCCTTCAAAATGCTCGTATTCCAGAACGGCGTGGCACGCACGCCGAATGAGAATACGAAGGCCAGACGGTACCTTCACCGCCTTTTGTTTGTTGGTGATATACACTTTATGCGACATGGTGCTCAACATTCCTTTCCTGTTTGATTTTCAATGCGCAGTGCGCATGATTTTATCGTTTTTGTCTGGCTGCCTGAGCCTTATCGTATGCGCGGATAATCTCCTGCACAAGGCGATGGCGAACTACATCCTTTTCTGTGAAAAACATTATGGAAATGCCCTGCACATTTTTCAACACATGCAACGCATCCACCAACCCAGAGCGGGATTTATCCGGCAAGTCAATCTGAGTGACGTCGCCTGTCACCACTACTTTCGAGCCTGCTCCCATACGGGTGAGGACCATTTTCATCTGCTCAGGGCTGGTATTTTGCGCCTCGTCCAAAATAATAAAGGCATCATCCAGTGTGCGCCCGCGCATGTAGGCAAGCGGCGCCACTTCAATCAGTTGCTTTTCCAATAGTTTCTGGTAGGACTCCGCGCCCAACATGTCAAACAGCGCATCATACAGTGGGCGAAGGTACGGATCTACCTTGTTTTGCAAATCTCCTGGCAAGAAGCCCAGTTTTTCACCAGCTTCCACAGCCGGACGTGTTAAAATAATGCGGCTCACCTGCCGCGCCTTAAAGGCTTTCACCGCCATGGCCACCGCAAGATAGGTTTTACCCGTTCCGGCAGGCCCCACCCCGAACGTAACAGAATTTTTCAGAATATTCTCCACATACTGCTTCTGCCCCAGCGTTTTCGGGCGAACCGGGCGGCCTTTTGCCGTAATGGCAATGCAGTCGCCTGTCAGCTCCTGCACTTTTTCCTCTTCACCGGCATCTGCCAAGGAAATACAGTAACGCACTGTCTGCTCTTCCAGCGGTGTACCGCCCTCTCTCAGAGATAACATGGCGTCCACCGCTCTGCGCGCCTTTTGCACAGCCTGCTCCGGGCCGGTAAATTTCAATTCCGTGCCACGGCACACAGCCGTAACTCCCAGGGCATGTTCCAGCAGGCGAATATTTTCATCTCCGCTGCCGAAAACCGCCAGTGCGGTATCCATGGAATCTACTTCCATTCTTGTTTCTGCCATTCGGGTTCCTCACTTTCCATTCCTTTTTCATTATAGCAGATTTATCAAAATGTTAAAGAGTATTTTGTGCACAAGTCCTACAAAATTTCCTTGTCATTTCATGTAAAACCGCCGAACACAGCCCTTTGCGCAACGTTTTCTTTCACACGCATACAAGCTGCTTCATCCGGGCCGGCAGCCCATCCGTTTCCTGTAATTCATGATCGAATATTTGCCAGCCCCACGGCCTACATAGTCAAAAATTTTTACATATGCTGTTTGTGTGGCAAGTGTTTGAGAAAAATAGACCTGCACATTTGGCCTTATGCGCACAGACGCTTCTAAAGCAGCTGAAAGGGAGCAGTCTGCCCCCTCCCTCCTGTTTTGTGCGCGGGCAGCTTGTTTCTTACAAGAACTGGTGAAAAGCCGGAAGTTTTCCCATGGCTTCATCCGGCAATATGCCATTTTTGCCCCAATACCGGGTACTGCATCACCACCGAAAGCAGATGTGTACCAGTATAAATTTTTTCGTCCTTCGTTTTTCCGAAAATCTTCCCTCTAGAAAATTTTGGTATCCGGTTGATGGTTTCTTATATGCTATCTGAAGCGGATTGCCTTATTTATATATGATTTCTCATGGCACCAGACAATCTTGTAAGGGCTTGCGGGCTTTGCTTTCATTTGCTACAATAATTCGGAAAGGAAGCGGTGTTTCATGTTTGAAAAGCCCATGTTCGGCGCCACCATCAGCCCCAGCTGTGAATATTGCGAATTTGGCCGAAAAGCCCCACAACCGGGATGTTTTTTCTGTGATAAAAAAGGGCCTGTAAGCCAGGTTACCAAATGCCGCCATTACCGTTATGATCCGCTACGCCGTGTGCCGCGCCGTGCACCTAAACTTCCTACGTTTTCTCCTGAAGATTTTAAACTTTAATCCTTTTCGTGTTCCTGCCATCCTTAAAAAGCCACGATACATGCAAAGCGAACATACAAAAAGCACCACTTTTTAGTGGTGCTTTTATCGTTTATTTTATAATAGAATGTCATTCCACCAAACTGGCCCATGGTTTCATTCGGAATATTCTGAATCGAAAGCCTTTGGCTCGGTCCGTGCGCCATTTGCCAACGGTTTGTCTTAAGCCCAATCTGTTCCAGCCGGTTGCCTCCATGCCAAAAATGATATTGTGCCAAACGACACAGACCCGTCTGGTGAAAATTGATGCGTATTCGTATTCTCCCCCGATGCAACACACTACGGCTATGGCGTCCGCTGTTTCAATAGGGTTTTCATGAGAATATAAAAAACAAACATGAATGCGAAATCATGATAAAAAAACAGCCTCGAACGCGCGGTTTACGCGTTGAGGCTGTTGGTTGGAGCTACTGGCCGGATTCGAACCGGCGACCTGCTGATTACGAATCAGCTGCTCTACCGACTGAGCCACAGTAGCATATTGGGATGGACGCGAGAGACGTCTTTTTCTATTATATGAATTTTTTATTTTTCGTCAAGAGGTTTCTTTCATTTTATGAAATTATTTTACCAAGGAACAGATGCCCGGCCGCTGCAACATCACGTTGCTTTGGCCGGGCATTCTTATTCATCGCAAGGTTCACTGCACCGGCGCCGTCATGCCCGCGCCGGCAAATCCTCCCGTACCCTGCACTTGCTGTGCCTGGGCCGTAGCTACCGTCTGGCCGTCCACCACCAGAGAATATGTCTGCCCCTCTGTAAGTTGTGCACAGGCAAGAATGATATGGTTTGCCTGTTTTACGCCTTCTCCTTCAAAAATCACGTTACCGCTGGCATCCTGAATGGAAAACGCTGTGCCCTCTTGTAAAAGCGCGTTGCTTAATTCTTCCATCTGTACACCGCCACGCGGGACATCGTCGCTTTCTTCCATGTCCTGTTGCACAGTTTGCTCAGGCATTTGGCCTTGCGGCGCTCCACCCTGCGGCATTTCGGGCGGCACCTGCGTCGTATCAAGCTCGCCAGACTGCATGTCCTGTCCCGCACGTCCACCTCGGCTGCCACGGCCCGTACCTGCCTCTTCACCAAACACCACACACAAACCTGTAGGCGTTTGTGCCATTCCGGCCGTACCCACTGCCAGCAAGGTACCGCCTTCCCAGCTGCAGGATGTCTCATAGTCCAGCGCGGAATTTGCTCCATTCGGCGCACCATAAACCAGCATTGTACCATCCGTCATGGTAATCGTTCCATTGGAATCCAATCCGTCACCATCCGCATTTATAGAATAATTTCCCCCGGTGATCTCAATCAAAAAGCCTGCATCACCTGCGTCATCTCCCGCAGCATTGATGCCGTCATCCGTAGCATACAGTTCCACTGTCCCTCCGTTCAGATATACCTGAGCACCTTCCAGGCCCTCATAGCTTGTGCTGATGCTGATGTCCGGGCCCTCACCGCCCACTGCACCGATTGTAAGCGCATAGTCGGCATGGACTGCATCATCTGCCGCCGCCAGGGTAAAAGTACCTGCTTCCAGCTGAACTTCCGAGGCATGAATGGTGTCTTCCGCACTATCCAGTATAAAACTTCCACCTGTGACGGACAAAAGCGCATCGGATTTCAGGCATTTCGCACTGACGGTTTCATCCGCCAGTTCTTCATGCCCCTGCCCTGTCTGGATGTCAAATGTTCCACCTGAAATAGAAAGTTCTTCTCCAGCGGTAATGCCATCCTCGCCGGAACGAATGGTAAGCGTGCCGGAGAGAATTTGTACGGTACCATCGGCAGCAAGGCCATTTGTGACAGAATCAATAGTCAGCGTAGGGCCGTCAACCGTTAATGTCGTTTGTGCCGCACCCTTGATTCCATTTTTGCATAAGCCTTCACAGTTCAGCACCCCACTGCCCGTCAGTAAAAGGCCGGCGCCCGATTTCACTTTGATGGCGGCACCTTCTGCATCAACATTTGTCACATCTTCCTCGTTAATCAAGGTATTCTCTGTTCCTTGTGCCACCTCCAATGTCACTTGGGAGTCTTTTTCAAGCACGATGGGGGCAGAACTGGAGCTTTGCAGTGTTAATCCGCTTAAAACCAGTGTAACCCCCTGCACATCCTCTTCCACCGTAACGGTTCCTTCCGAGGCGTTTCCCTCCAGCTGATAAACTCCTGCGGCTGTGATGGCGATGTCTGTCCCACTGACGGTGCATCCTTGTTCTGCACCACTCACTTGTGCGTTAGTTTCAGAAAAAGTGACAACGGTAGTCTGTGTCTGCTGTGTCTGCTGCGTTTGTGTGCATGCCGTGCACGTCAACAGCAACATCCATGCTGCCATTGTCACAATCCATCTGAGCTTCATAATAGCCCTCCTTTCTCTTTTTGCGCCGTTGGAGGCCCTGCCCATGCAGTGCGGGCATTTTTATACAGGCACATTTTATAAGGTTTCCCCAGCTACCGGCACTCTACCGCATACAATATCCAAATTTCCGTTACGGCAGCGCACAGCATCCAAAAATTCCTTTTCACGACGTTCATCTTTCAAACATATTTCGTATTGTAGTGTGTACAGGCTGCCCATATTGGTGGTTTTCACCTGCAGCAGTTCCGCGTGAGTTGTATACTGCCGAAACAAATCGTCCAGCAGGCCGCTGTAATCCAGGTCTTCCGGAATCGTAACCTTCAAATGTTTCTGCACACGGCGTGGTGCATGCGCAAGTATCATCAGATAAACACCCTGTGCCAGGCAAACCAGCGTGGTGGTGACAATCGCAATGCCTACATAACCCATACCGGCAGCCAAACCCGCCGTCATGGCAAGAAAAATACTTGCGATATCCCGCGCCGTACCCGGGACCGAACGAAAGCGCACCAGGCTGAAAGCACCTGCCACCGCCACGCCGGCACCAAGGTTTCCATTCACAAGCATGATCACCACCTGCACCATCACTGGTAAAAGTGCAAGCGTCACCGTCATTCCATGAGAAGGCCTTGCCTTATCTGAATGTACCGCCGCTACCATACCTCCGGAAACAAGAGACACCGCTGTGCATGCGGCAAACGCCAGCGGTGTGATACCAGCGGTTAAAATTGATTCAAGCACTTGCACACTCTCCCTTTCGAATTTTTTGCTGCAATGCGCAATATGCCTGCCCGTATTTGGAAAAACTATGCGGATAAATATGAAGCTCTGCCAATGCCTGTGCCAGCCACAAAGGCATGGCCCCAGCCGCCTTTATTTCCATTAACACCTGCCCGGGTGCAAGCAAAGCGGTTCAAAAGGTTCCCTTCCGAAGGACCAGTTCGGTAGCTCTCCAGCGAAGAGCTGCGTCGAATGTAATGCGAAGCTGTTCATCTCGTATGCCGCGCAAAGAAACACGGTTATAGTATATAAACATGGCGGGCATCAACGGATGATACAGCCGCAGAAACCACTCCAGTTCCCGTGTGATCTGGCTTTGTACACCCGGTTTGCGTTGCCCCGACAAAAAGTTTATTGCCTGTTGATATGGCATTTGTTGGCGTCTTTTATATACCACGCCATCAAATTTCTTTTTAATCTCTACAAACGCGGGTGTTTCAGCGCAGGCAGGCTCATATATGCGCAGACGTAGTTTTTCCTTATAGGCAGGCTTTTCCATAGAAGTGCGCACAAGCCGAAAATCCGGTGTGTCATAGTACAGATTAGCAATGGTGCTGGTAGGGTATGCATCCGGGCACATGTACCCGACCAGAATATGCTGAAGCCGGCTGTACTGATGTGCCGTAAGAAGGTATTTTAATTCATGGCGTCGAAACACTGCTTGATACGCCTGCATTTACGTTGCATTCCTTTCCACGTGTAAATTCAACAAATAAGATTATAGCCTGCTTCGTTGAATGAACATTGAAGCCAGT
>CAMBHV010000055.1 GCA_945867255.1 uncultured Clostridia bacterium | reverse complement strand
TGTGCCGCGCATACGGCGCCGCTCAAGGCGTGAATTTTACGCAGCAATGCGCAAAAGATAAAAAGACATACCGCACTATCAAATGAAAAGGAGCGATGGTTATGCAACTGAAGGGTTCTAAAACGGAACAAAATCTGTGGACGGCGTTTGCTGGCGAAAGCCAGGCACGTAATAAGTACACGTATTATGCTTCCAAGGCGAAAAAGGAAGGCTACAATCAGATCGCGGCCATTTTTGAAGAGACGGCCGGCAACGAGAAAGAGCATGCGAAGATCTGGTTCAAACTGCTGCACGACGGCATGCCCGACACTGCGGAAAACCTGGTGGACGCCGCGGCCGGCGAGCACTACGAATGGACAGATATGTACGATGGCTTTGCCAAAACGGCAAAGGAAGAGGGCTTCGAAAAGATCGCCTGGCTGTTTGAGGCCGTGGGCAAGATCGAAAAAGAGCATGAGGAGCGTTATCTGGCTCTGAAGGCTTCGCTGGATGCCGGCACGGTATTTGCCCGTGAGACGGAGCAGGTTTGGGTGTGCACCAACTGCGGCCATGTGCACATTGGCACGCACGCACCGGAAAAATGCCCGGTGTGCGATCATCCGCAGGCATATTTCGTGATTCAGAAGAAAAATTATTGAGCAGCATTCCTTCCCAAAAGGCCCCCGGGTATGGCCCGGGGGCCTTTTGTACATCATACGGCGGGCTTTTTTTCACCCGTGGAATGCGGTATACTAACAAAGATGAAATGCACCTGAAACGGAAAGGAGGCAACTGCATGCTGGAACTTGTGTTGGGCACGGCCGGAACAGGGAAAACAGGCCTTATGCTGGCTCGCATGAAGGCGCGCGCCGCTGCGGGCAGAAAAAGCATGCTGGTGGTGCCGGAGCAGTTTTCTTCTTCGGCCGAAAGCATGGTGTATGCTGCACTGGGTGACAGGTTGGGCGCATATGCGGAAGTATATAGCTTTAAAAGCTACGCTGAAAACGTGCTGAAAACATATGGCGGCGCGGCGGTGCCTACTTTATCAGACGCAGCGCGCGCTGTGGCGGTTCGCCGTGCACTGGACATGTTGGGGGACGAAGTGCAGCTTTACCGCAAGCATCGCAGAGGTGTTAATTTTTGCGATTTGTGCGCCCAGGCCATCGAGGAACTGAAAACGGCCGGTGCAGCCCCGCAGGATCTTGTGGCCATCGGCGAGGCCGAAGGGGCAGACGGGGAAAAGCTGCGCGAACTGGGCCTTGTGTTTGCTGCATATGAAAAGATTATCGAAAAAAGCGCGATGGACCCTTCAGACCGCCTTTTGCTGGCCGCAAACAGCTTGGAAGCCGATGTGCTTTCAAACACGGCTGTCTTCTTAGATGACTTTGACGGTTTCACACAACCGCAATATACCCTGCTGGAGCTTTTCCTGCAGGCCGAAAGCTGCACGGTGACACTTTGCTGCGACGGCTTGGCAGATGCCGAGGGCGGCCTTGGTTTGTTCAGCCCTGTCAAACGTACAGCGGCGTGCCTTATCCATGCGGCACATCGGCTGGATGTGGCTGTGGCAAAGCCCAAACTTTTGAATGAGGACCTTCGCCATGCAGGTGTGCCGGGCCTTGCTGCGGCCTGCACGGCTTTGTGCGGTGCCGATGTATCGCAGGCCTCTGTGGCCGGGCAGGTGTGGTTTACCCCGGCTGCCACGTTGTACGAAGAATGCCGAAACGCTGCCTGCCGCGCGGCGGCGTTGGCGCGAGAGGGCATGGCGTTTTCCGATATGGCGTTCATCTGCCGCGACATGCAGCAGTATGCGCCGGTGTTGATGCAGGAGCTGGAACTGGCCGGGGTGCCTGTATTCCGCGATGAATCCCTGACACTGGAGCATTCTGCTCCGGCTTCATTCTTTCTTGCTGCGCTGGAACTGGCGGCGAAGGGCCTTTCTACGGAGCGCATCTTGCGCCTTTTAAAAACAGATCTGTGCGGCTTTACCCCACAGCAGATTGCACTGCTGGAAGACTATGCCTACACATGGCAGCTGAAGGCGGCGGATTGGCGTGCCCCATTCGAGAAAGATCCTGCGGGCTTTGGTGCACAGATGTCGGATGAAAGCAAGGCGGCTCTGGAACAGACAGAGGCGTTGCGCGCGGGCGTGATGCAAAAGCTGGGCGTATTTTTGCAAAGTGTGCGCCAGAATACGGCGGCAGGTATTTCCCGCGCGCTGTATTTTCTGCTGGATTCCTTTGGCGGCGCGGCATGCGCTGAGGCTATGGCCGTGCGCCTTGCCGAAGCGGGCGATGCTCAGGGGGCAGCCGGCGTTTACGATGCATGGAACCATGTGATGCAACTTTTGGATGAGATGGAAAAGTTGCTGGGAGCGGACGACACCACACCGGGGGAATATGCAGAACTGTTTTCCCTTTTGCTGCGCGGTGCTGAAATGGGCCGCGTGCCCCAAACGCAAGAGGCTGCCATCTTCACACAGGCGGATCGCATGCGCCTTTCGGGGCAGCGTGTGTGCTTTGTGCTGGGCCTTTCTGAAGGGGATTTCCCGCGTGCCGCAGGGGCTTCTGGCTTGCTGACGCATGCGGACCGTGACCTGCTTGTGCGCCGTGGCGTGGAGATGCCCGGCAGTTATGAAAACCGCACGCTGCTGGAACACATGTATCTTTACCGCGCTGCCAGTGCGCCACGCGAGAAATTATATCTCTCCTGTGTGCAGGCTGGTGAGGCGCAACCGTGCGCAGCGTTGGCTCCGGTGCTTGCGCTTGGGTGCGTGCGGGATGAGCTTTCAGGCGTGCAGCTTGCGCCTACCGTGGCGGCGGCGCTGCAATTGTACAGTGAGCAATATGCTGAAAAAACGGCCTTTTCGGCGTCTCTGCGCGCTGCGCTGCAATGGGTGCCCGCTGTGCGGCCGGTACTGGCAGCAATGGATGCTGCAGCTGCGCCGGAGCCTTTTCGCGCACAGGATCAAACAGCAATGCAGCGGTTATTGGGCGGGCAGCTTACTCTTTCGCCTACAAGGGTGGAACAGTACTATCGTTGCCATTTTGCTTATTTCCTGCAATATGTGTTGGATGTCTTGCCGCGGCGGCGCGCGGAGCTTTCTCCGCTGGAGAGTGGCAGCCTTGTGCACTATATTCTGGAACATGCATTGCGTCGTGCCAGCGAAAATTTTGCGGAAATGTCCCGCGAAGAGCTGACGGCTTTGGCACATGATATCGCAGATGAATATGTGCGGGAAAATATGCCGGCCGCCGGCGCACGTTTTGCCCATCTGATCGAACGGCTGAAAAACAGTGTGGCAAATTTGCTTTTATACCTGCAAGAGGAACAGGCGCAAAGCTCATTCCGCCCCGTGGCGTTCGAACAGGCCATAGGCGGTGCGTCCCAGGATGCCGTTCCGCCCATGGAACTGAAAACACCCGATGGGCACATCGTGCGCATTGTGGGCAAGATAGACCGTGTGGATGTAATGCGGCGTGAAGGCAAAGCCTATTTGCGCGTGGTGGACTACAAGACGGGCAGCAAAAAGTTCAGCCTGGAAGATGTGTATTGCGGGTTAAACACGCAGATGCTGTTTTATTTGTTTACACTGTGCCATGCCTCACAGGGGCAGTATGCCGGCGCGCAGCCAGCGGGAGTGTTATATCTTTTGAGCGACCCAGCGCCTAAAACGGCTGCCCGCGCCGATGCAGAGGCCGTACCATTGTATGAAGTGGACGGCCTTGTGGTGAACGACCCTGTAGTGGTACGCGGTATGGACAGGCAGGCCAGTGGTGTTTTTGTGCCTTTCAGCTATGCTAAAAACGGCACGCCGCGCGCCTCGGCCAAGCTTGCAAGCCTGGAAAAACTGGGGAATATCGAGCGGCATATCACGGGCCTTGTGTTGCAGATGGCGCGGGGCCTTTATGGCGGAGATATTGCGGCCCGCCCACTGCGTGCAGGTGGGCATTGCCCATGCGATGTATGTGATTACCGCCCTG
This sequence comes from uncultured Clostridia bacterium, assembly GCA_945867255.1. Lineage (GTDB taxonomy): Bacteria > Bacillota > Clostridia > Oscillospirales > Ruminococcaceae > Ruthenibacterium. Next base: position 3,590 of record CAMBHV010000055.1, on the reverse strand, counting down.
TGTGCCGCCATGAAGACGGCGTGGATGAAGCGTGTGTCAGCGCGCCCAAAAATGCGTTTGAGCCGCAGGAGGGAGAGGTGACGGCCCCGTGAAATGGACAAGTGCGCAGCAGAACGCCATACAGGACCGCGGCGGCACGCTGCTTGTCAGTGCAGCGGCAGGAAGCGGAAAAACGGCGGTTCTCACACAGCGTGTAGTGTCGCTTTTGTGCGATGGACCCGCGCCTGTGCCGGCAGACCGTATCCTTGCTGTTACATTCACACGTGCGGCGGCGGCTCAGTTGCGCGCGAGAATCGCTACCGCCCTGGCACAGCGTGCGGCCCAGCAGCCTGACAGCACATTCCTTAAGCGGCAGAAAATGCTGCTGGGCCGCGCGTCTATCTGCACCATTGACGCACTATGTATGCAGCTTTTGCGCGAAAATTTTGCGCGCCTGGGCCTTGCACCCGATTTTGGGCTTGCCGACGAAGCGGAAAGTTATGCACTGCGTGAGGCGGCGCTGGCGGATGCGCTGGAACAGCTGTATACCCGGCCGGATTTCTGCGCTTTTTCGGCATTGTATGGCCGTGCGCGAACGGATGCCCGCGCGGCGGCCACTGTGCTTTCGCTATATGAGTTTTTGCGTACATTGCCCGATGCCGAATCCGTGTGCACGCAATTTATGGCCATGTACGAAAGCAGTGCTCCGCTGGCAGACACTGCATGGGGGCGCGTGCTTTTGGGATATGCGGCTCAGGTTTGTGATGCCGCGCTGGCTCTTACGGCCCAGGCGCGCCGCTTTGTGGAGCAGGAGCAGGCTTTGGCCAACTATGCACCGGCCCTCGAGGAGGATGCTTCCTTTTTCGACGCATTGGCACAGAACGTGCGGGATGGGCGCTGGGACGACGCTGTGGTGCGTGTGCAGAACTACACGCCTTCGGCCCTGCGCCCTGTTCGCGGCTATGAGGGCGGCGCCATGGATACGGTGAAAGCTTTGCGCGCGCAGACAAAAGCCATGCTGGCCAAGCTGCGTGACACCGTGTTTGTGTGTACACAGGCTGAATTTGATTCGGATCGTGCCAGCGCTGCGGCACATGTAAAAGCGCTGCTGGACGCCACGGCCCTGTTTGAGCGGACATTTACCGAAAAGAAATTAGCGGAAAAACGTTTGGAGTACAGCGATTTCGAACATTTTGCCCTGCGCCTGTTGTGCAACGAAGATGGCACGAAAACACCTGCCGCAAAGGAGATCTCACGCCGGTTTGATGCCGTATTTGTAGATGAATATCAGGATACAAATGCTTTGCAGGCAAAGTTGTATGAATGCCTTGCCAATGACGAGGGCACCAACCTGTTTTATGTGGGCGACGCAAAGCAGAGTATTTATCGCTTTCGCCTTGCAAGCCCTGAAAGTTTTTTGAAAAAGCGGGAAAGTTATGCGCTTTATGTGCCGGGCGGCCCGCATCCGGCTACCTTGATGCTGGAACACAACTTCCGCAGTGCACAAAACGTGGTGGACGCGGTAAATGATGTGTTTTGCACCGTGATGTCACGCGAGGTGGGCGGCATCGAGTATGCTGCCGGAGAACAGCTTCGCTGCGGTGCGCCGGACGGATATGACGGAGGGCCTATGCAGCTTTTGCTGGCAGGAGAAGATGCCGGAACGGATGCAGATGTAGTGGCCGCACATATTCGGCGCATGCTTACTGAAGGCTTTTGCGTGCGCGATGGGGCGGGCGGTACACGCCCGTGCCGTGCGGGAGATTTTTGTGTCCTGCTGCGCAGCCGCAGTAATTTTGCGCAGTATGAGGCCGCATTAAAGCGTGCGGGCTTGCCTGCCGCGGCCGACACCGGTGAAGACCTTCTTGCCCAGGCGGAAGTAAGCTGTGTGGTGTCGCTGCTGCGCGTGGTAGATAACCCCGCACAGGATATCCACATGGCGGCGGTGATGCTCAGCGGTATGTTTGGCTTCTCGCCGGATGATTTGACACGCCTTCGTCTTGCCTGCCCGAAGGGCGGGCTGTATGCGGCGCTGTTGCAAAGTGAAGGGGAAAAGGAAAAACATCTGATAGCCGTACTGACGGCACTGCGGGCATGTGCGGTTAGTGCACCCCTGGCTCGTGTGTGTGAAGAGGTGTATGCCCGTACAAACTGGCCCTGTGTGGTGGGTGCCATGGAAAACGGGCCCCGGCGGCGCGAGAATCTGCGCGCTTTTGCGGCATACATGGCCGCAGCAGATGCCCGTGGGTTGGATCTTGCCGCCTTCCTGCGTGCCGTGGATGCAGCCTTGGAAGCAGGCGGCGTGGCGCAAACAGCGCCAGGCGCTGCAACGGATGCCGTTTCTATCATGACCATCCATCGTTCGAAAGGGCTGGAATTCCCTGTGGTGGTGTTGGCGGAATGTCAGCGCAGGTTCAATTTTCGTGATAGTTACGAACCTGTTCTTTTACACCCGGAGCTGGGCCTTGGCCTGCGGCTTCGTGCGGGTGAGGGCGGCTTGTACGAGACAGCCCCACACGCGGCTGTGCGCCTTGCCGGCCTGCGCGAGGCCGTGGATGAGGAAATGCGCATTTTGTATGTGGCCCTTACGCGAGCCAAAGATAAGCTGGTGGCAGAATGCACTTTGCCCACGCTGCAAAAGACGCTGGGGGGGCTTGCTACATCGTTGCGAGGCGGTGTTGCCGCACGCACGCAGGCGCTGGCGGGTGCGGCCAGTTTTTCCACATGGCTGTGTGCGGCCGCCCTGCTGCATCCGGATGGCGATGCTCTGCGCAAACTTGCCGGTGCACCGGATCTTGCACTTTGTTCCGCACAGGGGCATATTGAAACGGTAATGTACACGGGCCCTGCTATACAGATGGAACAACAGACACCGAAGATAGAAACACCTTGCTCTGCACCGGATGATCAGGTACTGCATGCATTACAGAATAACTTTTCCGCCTGTCGGCCACGGGCTGCGCTGGAAGCTTTGCCAGTGAAATTAAGTGTTTCGGCAATTTCGCATGAGGGTGCGTCCAAAACGCTTTCGCGCCCCGCCTTTCTGTACAAAGAGGGCCTTACCGGGGCTGAACGCGGTACGGCCACCCACAGTGTGATGCAATTTGCGGACCTTTCTGCCGCCCGGGCGGACCTTTCGGCCGAACTTGCGCGTCTTGTGCGCCGGGGCTATCTCTCATCTGAGGTGCGCGAGCATCTGGATGAAGCGGGGCTTGCCGCCTTCTTTTCATCGCCGCTGCTGGGGCGCATGCTGAAGGCGCAGCAGCTTTTGAGGGAATACGCTTTCGTTACATCTGTCAGTGCCAGATATGTGCAGCCGGATATCCCGCCGGAATTTGCCGAGCGCACGGTGCTGGTACAGGGCATTGCGGATGCAGTTCTGGTAAATGGTGCCGAGGCCGAGATCGTAGATTATAAAACGGACAGAGGCAAGACGCCCGCTGCCCTTGTGGAAAGCTATGCGCGCCAGTTGCGCATTTACAAAACAGCTGTGGAAAAACGCCTTGGGGTGCGGGTCACAAAGCTTACGTTGTACGCTGTTTCGTTGCGCTGTGAGGTGGATGTGCCTTTGGAGGATACCGAAGGTAAATGAGTTTATAACGGATGTACAA
>CAMBHV010000054.1 GCA_945867255.1 uncultured Clostridia bacterium | reverse complement strand
ACCGCCCGAAGCCGCCGGGATCTGATGGTCGGCTGCAACCTGGTGGGCGGCATTTATAAGGCGCTGGGAGGCAGGGAGAATCAGGAACATGCCCTAGCGCTGTATCGGCGGGGCCTGGAACTTGCCGAAGCCCTGGTTGGAGAGACCAATACCGTCTCTGCTTATGATGACCTGGCAGTTGGCTATTGTCATGTGGGAGAATGCCTGCCGATGGGCTCTGAGGAACGCCGGGGGTACTTGACGCAGTATCTGGAACTGTCAGAACGGCTTTTCCAGCAAACCCAAAACCACCGGTATCGGGATTTTATAGAGGAAGCGCATCAGCTGTTGGAAGAGAAACAATCGGCGCCGGCTGCTGCACATCCCGCCAGGGATTCTTTGTGGGGCAGGCTGTTTGGCCGGGGAAAGCAATGACAGGCCCAAACGCGTTTTGCCCGCAAACATGGAAAGCAAAGGCACAGTAATAAACGGGGCCCTGCGCCAAAAAGCGCAGGGCCCCGCCCGATAAGCAAAAGGATTAGTCGTGCAACAGATTCAGGGTAATTTCATACGGGCTTTCGTCCGATGTTTTGCGTGCGGCGGTTGCCTTATATTTGTTTACGCCCGCCGTGCTCTTCACCGGGTTCTGCAGTGTACCTGCGCCGGCCACACAGCCGCCGGGGCAGGCCATGCCTTCCAGCAGATATCCGTTCAGTTTTCCCGCCTTGGCCAGCATCAGCATCTTTTTGCATTCGCGCAGCCCCTGGGCGGCCATCACCTTTACTTCGCGTTCCGGCTCCAGGTTTTTGATGACATTCACCACGGCCTGCGCCACCCCGCCGGACACGGCAAACCCGCGGCCGTCTGCGGTGGCCTCGTTCATGCCTTCATCCCCGGCAATCTCGGCAAAATTGATGGCCTTTGCCTCAAACATGCCCATTACCTCTTCAAAGGTGAGCACAAAATCCACATCGCTGCGAATGGTGCGGCGGCTGGCCTCCAGCTTTTTGGCCGCGCACGGGCCAATGAACACCACCTTGCAGCCGGGATGTTCCTTTTTCAGAAGGCGTGCGGTAAGCACCATGGGCGTCAATGCCATGGAGATATAAGGGGCAAAATCCGGGAACAGCTTTTTGGCCATCACGCTCCATGCCGGGCAACAGCTTGTAGCCATGAACGGCTGGTGTTCCGGCACTTCGCGCAGAAAGTCCTTTGCCTCCTCAATGGTGCACAGGTCTGCGCCCACAGCTACTTCGGCTACGTTGTCGAACCCAAGCAGCTTCATGGCGGGGCGTATTTTGTCCACCGTCATATCGGGGCCGAACTGCCCCACAAAAGCGGGTGCAACGGCAGCAATGACGCGCTCGCCCTGGTTGATGGCCTGAATCACCTGGAAGATCTGCCCTTTATCTGCAATGGCACCAAACGGGCAGTTTACAAGGCACATGCCGCAAGAGACGCATTTATCCTGGTCAATGGTGGCACGGCCATGTTCATCGGAACCGATGGCATCCATGCCGCACGCCTTGGCGCACGGGCGTTCGATCAGGTTGATGGCCCCATAAGGGCACACATTGGCACACTGGCCGCATTTGATGCACTTGGTTTGATCAATGACGCTTTTTCCATGCTTGATGCTAACGGCACCTTTCGGGCAAACCTCTACACAGGGGTGTGCAAGGCAACCCTGGCACAGATTTGTAACGTGATAGCTTTTTTCCGGGCAGGAATTGCAAGCAAATTTAATGACATTGATAAGCGGCGGCTCATAATATTTTTCCGCCACGGCGCTTGCTTCTATGCCGGCAGAAAGCGGCGCGTGCTGGTCAATGGGGCGCAGCGGCAGGCCAATGGAAAGCCGCAGGCGTTCACCCACGATGGCGCGCTCGAGAAAGATGCTTTCACGGTAGGTTTCCACCTCGCCGGGAATGATCTTATAGGGAAGTTCTTCAATTCGGCTGTAATCACCGCCCTCGTACGCCATGCGTGCCACTTCGGTAAACACACGCCGGCGAATGTCCGTCAAATTCGAATAGATGCCTCGCATACGAGAAAACTCCTTTTTGATGCACCCCGGTATGGGGTTGATAAAAAAATATCATACTGCTGTGTTATCATACCATGCCCACAGCACGCTATGCAAGCGCAAAGCACTTTTTTTTGCGTTTTGTCGGGAATTATGTAAACAGCGCGTTTGCAATATGGCGTACTTGCCATTATAATGAAAAGGCGCCGGCGCTTTTTAGCCGGAAAAAGGTGAAAAGCGGGCAGCCGTACCGCCCGCTTTTCTGGAAGAGAGGACATAACATTTGGAGATGTTTCTGGAGATTTTACATCACGCGCTGGAAGACAGCGTGAAAATGCTGCCGTTTTTGTTTGCCGCTTACCTGCTGATCGAATTTCTGGAGCACCGGCATTCTGAAACGGTAGAACGCGTGCTGGCAGGAGGCGGGCGGTTCGGCTTTCTGCCGGGTGCTGCGCTGGGCCTTGTGCCACAGTGCGGTTTTTCTGCCATGGCGGCCAACCTGTATGGTTCCAAGGTGATCGCGCTGGGCACCATGATGGCAGTGTTCATTGCCACTTCAGATGAAGCTGTGCCGGTGCTGATCGCCATGCCGGGGCAGTGGGGGGCACTGGCAAAGCTGCTGGCTGCCAAGTTTATCGCGGCGGTGGCGGCCGGGTTCCTTCTGGATGTGGTGTTGAAAAAAGTGCTTCCGCAGGGCTTGCGGGGCGGTTTTTCCGGCCATGCGGAAGATGTGGACTGCCATGCCCATGAAGAAAAACAGTCTGTATTGGTGGCGGCTGTGCGCCATACGCTGCACATTTTTGTGTATATCCTTGTGTTTAATTTTGCGCTGGGGGCTCTGGTTCATCTGGTGGGCTCGCAGGCCATAGGGGATTTCGTAGCCGGCGCCGGGCTGTGGCAGCCTGTGTTGGCTGGATTGGTGGGCCTTGTGCCGAACTGCGCTGCCAGCATTTTGCTGACACAGTTGTACGCTGCCGGCCAGCTTTCCTTTGCGGGTGCGGTGGCAGGGCTTTCCACCTCGGCAGGTGTGGGGCTGGCTGTTTTGCTGCGTGCCAACCGCAATGCAAAGCAAAACGTGTTCCTGATTGCGCTTTTATATGCGCTGGGTGTATGTGCCGGCATGGTGGCCGGGCTGTTTGCCTGAACCCATCTTGCCATATGGCCATTTGTTGACAAAATTGAAAATTATACTATAATGATAATTGATATCAATAACGGATGCGAGAGGAGAATGTTATCATGCTGGATCATCATGTTGCACAGCTTTTGAATGAGCAGGTGAACAAGGAGTTTTACTCTGCTTATCTGTATCTGGATTTTTCCAATTTCTTTAAAAGTAAGGGCCTGGACGGGTTTGCAAACTGGTACCATGTGCAGGCCCAGGAGGAGCGCGACCATGCCCTGTTGTTTATGCAATATCTGCAAAACAATAATCAGCATGTAACGCTGGAGGCTATTACCAAGCCCGATGTACCTATGAACACTTTGCTGGACCCGCTGAAAGCCGGCCTTGCGCACGAGGAATACGTGACAAGCCTGATCCACGCGTTGTATGCAGCTGCGCAAAAAGGAAACGACTATCGCACCATGCAGTTTTTGGATTGGTTTGTGAAAGAGCAGGGCGAGGAAGAAACCAATGCCAACGACCTGATCACAAAAATGGAACTGTTCGGCACGGATGCGAAAGGCCTTTACATGCTGGATGCCGAACTGAAAGCACGCGTTTACACCGCGCCCAGCCTTGTGCTGTAAGTTTGCCCGGTTTATCGAATGTTTGGAAAAACGAAACATGGATGCCCCTTTGCGCTGTACTTCGGCGCAAAGGGGCATTTCTGTTTTAGGCGGGCTTGACAACGGCAGGCGAGCCTGTTATCCTGAAAAAGATTTTTATATAGTAGTTTTGCCGCCGGGTAAACAAAGTGCCAGGTTTCGCATCAGTAGGCCATGAAGATGCGAAACACAGGGCACTTTTTTTATTGCCTGCTCACAATTGGGCGGGCCGCCGGCGAAGCAGCGAATGGGGGAAATGTAGATGAACAGGCGGCATGCACTGCGCATATTTACCAGGTATACCCTGATGAGCGTGGGGGGAATGCTGGCGAATTCCTGCTATATTCTGGCCGACACCTATTTTGTGGCACAGGGCCTTGGTACACAGGGCCTGGCCGCATTGAACCTTGCCATACCGGCTTATAATTTTATCTATGGCGCAGGGCTTTTGCTTGGCATGGGCGGGGCCACGCGCTATACGGTGTGCAAAAGCCGGGCGGATGCGCATGGGGCGGATGCAGCGTTTACCCACGCGTTGTACCTGGCGCTCTTATGCTCGGCGGCAGGGGTGATGTTGGGCGCGATGTGTTCCGGGCAGATCGCGGCGTTGCTGGGGGCATCCGGACAGGTGGAAGCCATGGCGCATACTTATCTTCGCGTGATGCTGCTGTTTTCTCCGGCATTTATTTTAAATGCCGTACTGGTGTGCTTTGTGCGAAACGACGGGAACCCCCGGCTGGCCATGTTGTCTACCGTGGTTGGAAGCCTTGCCAATATCCTGTTGGATTACCTTTTGATTTTTCCATGTGGAATGGGCATCTTTGGCGCGGTGCTGGCTACGGGCCTTTCCCCGGTGTTGGGCATTGGCATCCTTGCACCGCATTGGCTCTCACAGCGCAAGGGGTTTCACATCAGAAGGCTTCGCCTGCGCGCACACGAGGCGGGCACCATTGCATGGCTGGGGTTGCCCGCCCTGCTGGCGCAACTTTCTTCTGGAATTGTGATGCTGACGTTCAACAGCATCATCCTTCGGCTGGAGGGCAGCACGGGTGTGGCGGCGTATGGGGTGGTTGCGAATATTTCGCTTGTGGCGGCCTCTGTTTACACAGGCCTTGGGCAGGGGATGCAACCTTTGGCAAGCCGTGCTTGGGGAGAAGGAAACACCCAACAGGCCCGCCGCTTTCTGCGCTGGAGCATGGTGGCCGTGATGGGGATTTCAGCCGTGCTGTTTGCAGGGCTGTTTGTGTTTGCGCGGCCGGTGGCTCAGGTGTTCAACAGCGAAAACGACGCGGAATTGTTGCGCATTGCAACGTGCGGCCTGCGCTTGTATTTTTCCGGGGCGGTATTCATGGGGGCGAACATTGTGCTTTGCACCTATTTCCCTGCCGTGGAATACGCACTTCCTGCACAGGTGATCTCGTTGCTGCGCGGGTTTGTGCTGCTGGTGCCGCTGGCGCTTGCGATGGCTGCCGTGTGGGGCATGACCGGTGTATGGCTGGCGGTGCCCGCCACAGAGGCCATATGTGCGGCGCTGGGTTTTGCCTGGCATGCGCGCAGCAGGCGAGGGCAGAAACCGGAATGACACAGATTTCGCTGCAAAAAATACCGGTGCGCAGGCTATTCAGGCCGCGCACCGGTATTGCGTTATAAGTGGGTTCAACCGTTTATATCGGATAGATCAAAATCCTCCGGAAGAAGAAGGGAAAGGTCTGCCGTCGCGTCGGATGCAGTTCGCCGGGCAGCTGAAAGAATGGCCTCTTCCAGTTTGTTGCGCGCAAGGCGGCCGTTGCCGGCCTGGCGCGCGCGGGCAAGCTGCACCGCGTTGAAATAGGCAAGCAGCGGCGCATCGCAGCGCGCATCCAACACATAACCCTTTGATTTTGCCTGAAGTTTCAGGATCTCCACAAGCTCTGCACCTGTGTAGTCCGGAAATTCCACGATGTTGGGAAAGCGGCTTTTCAAACCGCTGTTCGCGCTTAAAAATTCCTGCATTTCTTTCGTATACCCAGCCAGGATCACCACAAGTTCATCGCGGTGATCTTCCATGCCCTTTACAAGGGTATCAATGGTCTCCAGGCCGAAGGAATCCTCTTTGCCGCGATACAAGCTGTATGCTTCATCAATGAACAGCACACCGCCCAGCGCACTGTTCATTACCTGAGTGGTAAGCGGTGCGGTGTGGCCTACATATTTGCCCACAAGGTCCGCCCGTGTCACTTCCACAAGCTGGCCGCCCTTCAACACGCCCGCGGCTTTCAAATAGCGGCTGACCAACCGGGCAATCGTAGTTTTGCCCGTGCCGGGGTTTCCGGTGAAGATCATGTGCATGGACACGCCGCCCGTCTTCATGCCCTGTGCCGCGCGGCGCTGCTGCAGGCGCACGTTCTGCTCCAGGCTCAGCACATATTCCTTGACGGGTGCAAGCCCTACAAGGCCCGAAAGTTCGGCCTTCACCTGATCCAGCGCACCGGCCCCGGCGCTTTGCGGCAGAAGAAGGAAAAGCTCCTGCGGGCCTGCGCCGAAATCGGCAAATGGTGCACCATCCTTTGCGCTGAGCGATACTTCGCCGCCCGTGTCATGCGTCAGCCGGTACTGCGCCAGTGCGCGAAAGGCCTTTTCATAGAACTCGCCAAGCGGTGCGGCGCTGCCTGCACTGCCGCATGCGGCTACGGCCGGCCCGGCCAGGCTTTGCACGCCTGAAAGGGAAAAGCCCAGGTTTTCCTGCGCCTTTTTACAAAGTGCTTTGCCCTGTGTTTGGGCAATGGCATCCAGCGCTTGCTGCGAAAGGGGCTGGGTTTCACACACATCTGCCAGTGCAGCCATCACCGGCGCACCGAAGGCATCCGCCAGTTTTTCAGCCGGCAGATGGGTGAACAGAACCAGATATTTTCCGCGTGCCTCCAATCGGGCCACGGCATCTGGAACAAGGGCGTTGCCGGCATCTACCAACCGGCCGTTCTGCAGCACATAACGCCCGGCCAGCGGGCTTTCTCCCTGTGTGATCAGGTTGGAGACCACATGCAAAAGGCCTTTGTGGCAGGCATCGTGGTTCTGAAACACGACCACTTCCGCATCACAGCACAGCGCCGCGTAGATGTCCTGCAAGAACAGTTTTTCCTGTGCGGGTGTGGGGTAAAGCGAGAGATCTACCCACGCAATATCGCCGCTGGCAAATGCGCGGCGGCGTTTCAGCGCCTGCACGGCCTGTGTCAGGCCAAGGCGGCGGCCCGTGCACCGCGGCCCCGTAATGAGAAATGCGCTGCGCGGGCCCTGCGCGGGCGCGCCCATTACAAACGGGCGTTTCAGCGCCACGCAAAGCGCGCGCAGATATTCCGGCTGGCCCAGCACCGTGCGGCCAAGTTCTTCCGCAAGCCCCTCGAACGCCTGCGCCCCCGCGCCCGCCACACCGGGCTCCGGTGAGGCCTGCCCTGTGCCGCGCGCAAGGTTCTGCACGGCGGGGGTATTCACTTCGCGCCTGATGCGCGCAATGTCTTCCAGCGCGCTTTGGTTCATGGCGTCCAGTTCTGCGCGCTGGGCTGCAGCTGTTTTTTCCAGAAATTCGTTCATGTCCAGCACGCTTTTCTGCAAGGCGTCGGCCGCCTGTGCGCTTTGCGCAAACACAGAGCCGGCCCCGCTTTTTTGTACGGGCTTCGGCTTTGCCGCAGTGGCCGGTTTTTTGCGGCCGGCATCCGGCTGGGTGCGCATATTGCCCGCGGGCTTTTCCGGCGCGGTGCCCCGGCCGGCCGGGGCCCCCGGCTGCAGGGTAAGGTCCGGCGTTTAGGCCGCCT
>CAMBHV010000053.1 GCA_945867255.1 uncultured Clostridia bacterium | reverse complement strand
TATTGCGTTTCAGCGCCGCTACAATGCCCAGCACAAGGCCTATTACGCTGCCCACGGCTGCCGCCTGCAGGCCAAGGCGCAACGAAATCAACAGCCTGGGCCAGAGCATATCGGCAACCGGCATATTCTTCTGAATAGAATAAGAAACGCCAAAATCACCTGTTAGCATGTTTTTGATATAGTTAAAAAACCGAACCATTACCGGCTTGTCCAGCCCGTATTTCTGATTCAGCATCATTTTTTGTGTTTCGGTCATCTTTTCGTCGTTAAACGGCGAACCGGGCATCAATTCCAGCATCAAAAACAGCACAAACAGGATCACAAATACCGTTACCACTGCGATGCATAAACGCTTGAATATGTATTTTTTCATGCAAAAGGCTCCTTGCCAGCCCCGGCCGGGCTTTTTTTGCAGACTATATTGCCTGTCTGGAACAAAAACGCCGTGGGATATGTGCTGCATATCCCACGGCGGCCATGTTCCGTTACAAGTGGGTTTCGCCTTACGGGATTCCCTTTATGCGGAAGTTTTGTTCAGATCACGATAGATCCACTCAATGCCGACGAAATGATAATCCATTCCTGTGACACCCGGGCGAGTCAACGTGGCTTCACCATTCTGATACAGGGGAATCATGCCAAGCTCATCCATGAGGATCGCTTCCGCATCAATCAGCGCCTGCCAACGTTCTTCAGGCTGAAGCGCAAGCTCATTTCCGGCCTGTTCAATCAGGGCGTCATATTCTTCGTTCACCCACATACCGTAATTGGAGTTGGCAAAACGATCGGAGGTATACAGACTCAGCAGTGCATTGGGGTCATCGTAATCCGCGCCCCAGCGGTGCAGAGCCAGATCAAAATCGTGGTTCTGCATGTTTTCAATACGAACTTTCTTGGGCACGCTCTGCATCTCTACTGTCACACCGGGCAGTGTAGTCTCGATTTCGGACTGGATGAAAGCAGCCACATTGGAAGCAGACTCGCTATCCTCATACAACAGCGTAAAGGTCACCGTATCCGTTCCCAATTCCTGTTTGGCCTGCTCCCAGTACTCCACAGCTTTCTCTTTATCCGTCAGAGTATAGGAAGGGGCTGTTTCACGGAAATACTTTCCATCAGGGCCCTTACCAAAGTCCTGAAGCACATAACCTGTGGCTACCACAGAACCGTCATTCAGGATGGAGTTCACCATCGTATCCCGGTCAATAGCACAGGAAATTGCGCGACGCAGGTTCACATTGCTGAGATATTCGTTTTCGCAATTGGGCGTCAGGTTCCAAATATAGCCGCCAACCTGTGTGGCAAAGCCTTCCTCGTTGCGATACTGGTTCACAAGATCGCCCGTCAGCTTCACATAGTCTATATCGCCATTCTCATAGCTCATTACAGCCTGCTGAGTATCCGCGATGATCTGATAGTTGATGACATCGGTCTCAATGCTGTCGGCATTATAATAGTTTTCATTTTTCTCCAGCACCATGCGTGTGCCGCCCACGTCCCATTCCGTCATCTTGTACGGGCCGCTGAACAGAAGGCCATCTACCGTCAGTGCAAAATTGTCGCCCTGTTCGGTAACAAATTTTTCATTCAGCGGGAAAAACGGTGTAAATACCATGGCATGCTCAAAATAGGGCACCGGTTTTGTCAGCTGCACTTCGAATGTATAATCATCCGGTGCAGAAACGCCCAGCTCTTCCACAGGCAGTTCCCCTGTAGCAATCTCTGCAGCATTTTTCACGCTGAGAACTTCGTCCAGCATCCAGGCATAGGCACCGGCTACTTCAGGGTCTGCCAGACGGCGCCAGGCAAATACGAAGTCGTTTGCTGTCAGAGGATCTCCATTGGACCATTTCGCGTCCTCGCGGATCTTGAATGTATACGTCATGCCATCTTCGCTGACGGTGCATTCAGTAGCAAGATCCGGCACAAGGTTATCCTCCGCATCCAGCGTATACAGGCCGCTCATCGTGGCACCAATCAGCTCCATGGAGAAGCCATCTTCTGCGTTGATGGGGTCCATCGATTCCGGCGCAACATCTTTTGCAAGGTTTACTACTACTTTTCCGTCGGTGTCCGCACCGGTGGACGCGCCGGAGACAGTAGAGTTGGAGGTGCCGCCGCAGGCGGTCAGCATGACGGCAGCCATGCAGAGGGCCAGAACGAGTGCACACAGTTTTGTTGCCTTTTTCATGTTTCTCCCCTTTTTCCTTCTGAAATTTTCACAAGCGCCACAAAGCGCGTGTTTCCTTTTTCCGCCCGGCTTTCGTTGTTATCACAGAAAGCCGGGATGCAAAAATGTCTATTGTGCCTATAACGTGTTGATATGTTATATAAAAGTTTTTATTTATTATAGAACATTCTTTCTTGAAGTCAAGACAAAATTGCTTCATTTAACAGTGTAAAGTGTGAAATAGGAAAGATGCACAAGCTTTTGTGAAAATTTGTGAATAATTTCGCATTATATTGTGAATATATTCATATTCATCATTGTTTTTTTACTTTTACGAATACACACGGCCTCATTCTGCCCTCAAATCAGCCCCAGCCGCTCCAGTGCAGATGCCACGCCCTCCTGTTCCAAAGTACCTGTAACAAGGGTGGCTTCCCGGCACACGGCATGTGGGGCCGAACCCATCGCCACACCCGTGCCCACAACACGAAACATAGGAAGGTCGTTCTGGCTGTCCCCAAATGCATATGTGTCTTCCTGCTTCACATTGAATTTATCGCACAACCATCGAATAGCCGATGCCTTGTCCTGCCCTTTTCGCACCATTTCAAAGAATCTTCCATCCGGGCGAGAATAAATATCATATGAAGCATCCAAACAAGCGGCAAGCGGCAAAAATTCCGCTTCATTTACGGTGTGTGCCGTAAACTTTTCTATGCTCATCTCATGTGTGATGTCTCCTGCACGCAAAATCCGCGGAAAATCCCACGGCATGTGTTCAGCGCCCTCTCCCACATAATAAAACCCATACGTGCCTTCCAGGATGCAGGAAACATGCAGCCGAAGAATCTGCGCTGCCGTGCGGCGTAGCAAACGCAAGGGCAGCAGCTTTTCCCGAATGCAGATGCCATTCATCTCAATGCGGGCACCCGCACCCGAAATCACTCCGTCCACATCAAAGCAAAGCAGTTCCCGCCTGATATCACACTTTGTGCGCCCTGTACATAAAAATACCTTATGACCATTTGCACGTGCCTTTTCCAATGCATTCAACGTTTTTGGCGAGGGCCCAAAATTTTCCCCAAACGGGACCAGTGTCCCGTCTATATCGAAAAAAAGCCACTTTCTATCCACTTTCCCACATCCTTTCCGTGCAGCCAGGCAATGTTACTCTCCCATTACTTCCACAAAAACCTTACGCAACTGCGGGCCGTCAAATTCCACCAGATAGATATCCTGCGCACCGCCGCATACGATCTCGCCATCGATCACCGGAAACAGGCAGTGATTTCCTGTGAGAACACTTTTCAGATGCCCCTGCGAATTGTTGCTGGTAGCCCCATAGGTAGGCAAAAAATGCGCATGCAGATAGGGTGCTTCCAGAGGTACGGTTTTTTCCAGCATTTCGGAAATATCCGCTTCCACGCAGGGCAACGCCTCATTCACCAGAATACCGGTGGTGGTATGCGCAGTGATTACAGCCACAAGGCCATTTTTTACTCCGCTGTTGCGCACAATGTCGTGCACCTGCTGCGTGATATTGAAGTATTCTTCTACACTTTCACTTAAATGGCGAATGGTCTTCAGCACAACCATGGTTCAACCCTCCTCACCGCTGAGAAAACGCAGCGCATTTTTATAATATAGATTTTCACGTGCAAAATCACGCATGGGAACTTTATCCAGCGCACGTTTCAGCTTGAAAGCACGGAACCGCGGTCCGTTGGAGCCAAACATCACCTGGCGCGGGAAGCATCTCTCAAACCACATGGGGCCCATATCTTTTGTAAAAAGCTGCTGCATTTGCTCTTCCGGGGAATCCACATACAAAAGTGAGGTATCTGTATAGATATTGGGATACTTGATCATCAGCATCACCATTTCCCGCACCCACGGCCATGCGAAATGTGCAAGGCACATGCGCAGACGGGGATGTCGGATAGCAATTTCCTCAAAAGCCAGAGGATGCGCATATTTTGCCGGAGCATCTGGTTCCCAGGACAAACCGGCGTGGAAGATGATAGGCTTATTCTCCTTTTCACACAGAGAATAGATTGGTTCCATGCACGGGTCGGATGGATCAAACTTCTGTTTGGAGGGGTTCAGCTTCAACCCTCTCAGCCCCTGCTGATGAAATGCTTTTTCCAGCACCTCCAGCGCATCTTCCCTGTGTGGATCTACACTGGCAAATCCATAAAACTTATCCGGATATAGCTTGCACAAACTCTGTATCTCGTCATTGTTCACCACCCAACCACCAGCTGTTGTAGTAACGTCCAATGGCAAAAGGGCTGCCTGTGTCAAACCGCAGACGTTCCATTCTGCAAAAAGTTCGTCAAAGTCCATGGGACCCTGTTTCCACACACCAAACGTGTCACCGCGAAATGCAACCTCTTGTTCATCTTCACAGATCGGCCCATAAAAAATGGGATGGATATGCATGTCGATCAGCATGATCATTCCCCCTCTTTCTTTCCCTGGCGGCAAATGATGCGGTCCGCCCTCATTTTCATACTGCTTTGTTTTGTCATAGATGCCCGGAAAGGCTCTTTCCGATCCTTTCCGGGCTTTGTGTCTAAAAAAGGATAGCTTACATTTCTTTTACCACTTCATACATTAGTACGGTTCAAATTTGGAAACTACCGCGCTGGAGACTTCTGCCCCTTTCTTCATACACTCGTGCTCGCTCCAGCCGTTCAAAATACCTTACGTAAAGCCCGCGATATAGCTGTCGCCCGCGCCCACCGTGTTCACCACTTTGGTGGGTACGATGCCAAACTCATGCAAGGTAGTACCGTCATAGCAGATACTGCCAAGTTCTCCCATGGTAGCCGTTACCAGCTTCGGCCCGTAGGAATGGATCTTCTTTACCCACTCTTTGATGTGGTCATCCTTTTTCCCATCGTAGGAGAGAAATACGTAATCTACATATGGGAACAGTTTTTCACACTCATACTCCGGATCTTCACTGAATACAGAGAAATCCATCACTACTTCCACGCCCTTCTCTTTCCATGCGGGAAGCTTGTCCAGCACTTTTCCAAACAAATCTGTATGCAGCATGCTGTGCCGGGCCACAAAGTCAAACTCGTCTTCCGTCAGGGCATAATTTGCCATCACACCTTCGATTTCTTCCAGGTGCACACGATCCGTACCATTTTTCAAATCCATCATCATCTTGCATGTATCGCCCGGTTCCGTGCGCAGATGAGAAATATCAATATGCTCTGCTGCAAGGGCCTCTTTCATTTTTTCGCCATAACTGTCTGTACCCACAACGCTCACTACACTTACCGGCACACCCAGGCGGGCCAAATGGACGCCCCAGTCCACACCATTTCCGGTTGGATAAAACTTGTTCAGTTTCTCATACACATCTGCACAGCAGAAACCTACGGCTGCCACGGTTTTCTCCACAGAAATTCCTTCTTTCTTTTTCAGAATTGCGCGAAGCGGGGGGCGGCAGTGCCACCTCCCGCTTTGCTGACAGGTCGGTATCTGTTTTTATTCGTATACTTTTCCATGGCCCCAGCTTCCGGCCAGGCCACAGGTGTTAGCGGCAAATCCTGCCGCAAGATCCAGGCTTTCACGGATGGCCTCCGGGCCACCCTTTCCTTCTTTTTCCTTGGCCAGATAACTTACAAGGAAAGCTGTGAGCAAGCTGTCACCAGCTGCCATGGTGTCCACCATATTGGTGACGGGTTTAATGCCCTGTACATAAAAATCTTTGCCATCAAAGGCAATGCATCCTTCGTCCCCGCGCGAAGCACATACAAATTTTGGGCCCAGTGCAGAAACTTTTTTCAGCTTTTCGTACGTTTCCTCTTTCGAGATGTCGCTGCAGGACATGAAAGCATAGTCCACCAGCGGGGCAATGCGCTCGTAGTATTCATCGGTGGAGTCGTCAGAGAAATCAAAGCTGATAGGTACGCCCGCGGCTTTGATCTTCGGAAGTTCGCGCTCGGTAAAGCAGTAGTTACCAGAGTGTACAAGGTCAAAACCCTTCACATATTCGATGGAGAAGCGGTCCAGCGCATATAACATATCGCCTCGAATGCCGCCTTCATTAGAACCCAGGAAGATACGGTCGCCATTTTCCGGATTCACCGTTACGCGGGCTGCACCGTTCTCGCCGATTACCTGTTTGCACTTCACCAGCTCCACGCCTTCCTCCTGCAGAGAGGCAATAACGTGCTCAGCTTCTTTATCCGAACCAAAGATACCCATATATGCGCTGCGCTGTGCGCCCAGTTTTTTTGCGAACACAGCAAAGTTCACCGCGTTGCCGCCGGGATACATGGTTTTGATGTGTTCGTACTTATCTACAACATTGTCGCCAAAGCCCAAGACTTTTACCTGATAAGACATTGTTCTGGCTCCTTTTTATTAAAATATATCACAAATTAGTACTGCTCGATGCCCATATAACGACGAATCTCCGGAGAATGATCAAAGCGTTTGCCGCGAGCAGCGCGCAGCTCCACGTTCATGGCATAGAACAGGGCCGGCTCCAGATAGGCACGCACGCCTTCATCCACATCGGCCATACCATATTCCATGGCATCCAGAACCATCAGGCGATCGGTGTGCGTTTTCAGGAAGGCCAAAGCGCGCTCGTCCATTACACGGGCTGCGGAAGAGCCCATCTGCAGGAAGTAGAACACACCGTTTTCCGTGCACTCGAACGGGCCATGGAAATACTCGCCGGAATGGATGTAGCAGCAGTTCTGCCACTGCATCTCCATCAGGCTGCAGATGGCAAAGCCATATGTCTGGCTGAAGTTGGCGCCAGAGCCCAGGATGTAGAAGAATTTGTTTTCTTCGCACAGGTCTGCAAACTTTTCACCCAGCTCGGCATTCACTTTCACTTTGGCTCTTTCAATGATGCCGTCCATCTTGGCAATGCCTTCCACCAAAGCATCATATTTGTCGAAACCTTCCTGTGCTTTGATCAGTTCTGCAGCGAGCATCGGGCAAATACCGAGCGGCACTTCTGCAGTGGGAACGCCATCACCCCACGGATAGACCCAAGCGATGAATCGGGGATCGTCCGCCTTGGAACCGGCATTATCCGTCAGTGTCACCACGGCGGCACCACGTTCGTAAGCCAGAACAGCCGCTTCCACAGCTTCCTTTGTGTTGCCGGAATGGCTGCACATCACAACCATGCTGTGCTTACCCAGCTTTTTCGGAGTGGCCACCAGAAACTCTTTTGCGGTGTGCCAGCCGGAAGACGTTTTTGCGCTTTCTACCGTCATCAGAAAATGAGACGGATACAAATCAATCAAGCTTCCGCCGCATGCTACCCAATATACTTCAGTGATCTCGCCGTGCTCGTCGAGAACTTTTTTAATAACTTCACTTGCTTTCATGATTCTCTCTCCTTTTGCAATGGGTAAAATTTGAAAAACTTAATCTTCGATATAACGTTCGAAGTTTTTCATGTTGCGAAGATCGGCCGCTGCGGGATCCATAAAATATCGGCAG
>CAMBHV010000052.1 GCA_945867255.1 uncultured Clostridia bacterium | reverse complement strand
ATAGACAGCACCAATTTTCAGCCTGAACACTGGTTGGAGATCGCGCGCGCCATTCGCGCCGGTTACGATGCATATGACGGGTTTGTCATCACACACGGAACCGATACGATGGCTTATACCGCAGCGGCGCTTTCGTATCTGATCCAGTACTCTGAAAAGCCCATCGTGCTCACAGGTGCCCAGCGCCCATTGAGCGATGCCATCACAGATGCACGGCGCAATCTGCGCGACAGCATCCGTTTTGCCCTGCATGAAGGCGTACGTGGTGTGTTTATTGTGTTTGACGGGAAAGCTATCTTGGGCACACGCGCGCGAAAAGTGCGTTCCAAAAGCTACAACGCCTTTGAAAGCATCAACTACCCCGTAGCCGCATTTATCGACGAAAAACGCATTTTGCAATATGTGGAAACGCCTTGTGTGGCGCGCCCCGGTGTTCAGTTTTACAACGAACTTTGCCCGTGTGTATGTGTGCTGAAACTTATCCCCGGCATGCGGCCGGATATTTTACGCTATCTTGGGCAGGAGTACGATGCAATTCTGATTGAAAGTTACGGTGTGGGCGGTGTACCATTCCATGGCAGCCGCAATTTTCTTAAGGAACTGGCCGGCCTTACCCAAAGTGGGAAAATCGTGGTACTGGCTACGCAGGTGATGCTGGAGGGCAGCGACGCCGAAGTATATGAAGTGGGGTTTGATGCAGTAAATCGCTATAATGTACTTCAAGCATATGATATGACCGTGGAAGCCGCCAGCGTAAAACTTATGTGGGCCATGGCGCAAACGCGTGAGTTTGAACAGGTGAAGCACCTGTTTTATCAGAACATCAACAATGATATTCTCACACGGTAACCTGCGCATGCTCTTTTGCCAACTGTAGGGCAGCATTTTGGATATCGTAAGAAAATTGCAAGCTTTTCCACATACAAAATATAAAAATACGGTTCTGTTTTTTGATAGCATCGGTATGGGACATTTCCCATACCGATGCTTTTTTATTCTGCCCTCTTTTCGGCACAGATCAAATGCTGTACAAAACTGTGCGGAGGTTCTTATGAATGAGACCATTCTAATAGCAGATGATGAAACACAATTGACCGCCTTGGTCGCTTTGTATCTGGAAAATGAAGGATATCGCGTGATCCAGTGCCATAATGCCGCCGAGGCGTTACACTTCGTGCGCACAACTCACCTGGATCTTGTCCTTCTGGATGTAATGCTGCCGGACGAAAACGGTTTTTCTGTGTGCCGTAAGATCCGTCAGCAGCATCGATATCCCGTGATCCTTCTGACAGCATGCACGGCGCAATCCGACAAAATCACAGGCCTTTCACTCGGTTCAGATGACTACATCACAAAACCATTTCTGCCTTTGGAGATGGTAGCCCGGGTAAAAGCCCAGCTGCGGCGGTATATATGCTACAACGAAGGTGCGTCACCGGGCCACCAGGTGTTCCAGTGCGGCGGCCTTGTGCTGGATGATACAGGACACACCTGTACAATGAATGGCCGCCTGTTGTATCTTACACCCACGGAGTTCATCATTCTGCGCACCTTGTTCCAGCACATGGGCAGCGTAGTAAGTGCCGAACAGCTATTTCACGCGGTGTGGGGCAAGGAATATTTTAGCCGGGAAACAAACACCATCCCGGTACACATTCGCCATCTTCGTCGAAAAATGGGGGATTCGTGCGATCACCCCAAATATATCAGGACGGTGTGGGGCCATGGTTACAAACTGGAAGAGTAAAACAGCACATATCGCGCTGGCACTGGGTATGGCGGCGGGCGCTGCCGCACTGTGCGTGACGGTGTGGCGCTGGCTGGACGAGGGCATTTTCAACGGCGTATTTTTGAACTGGATATACAGTAATTATATGCATCAGCATGTATATACACTGGAAGGAGGTGTGCAAAAAACTGTATACGAACCCATCTGGCCCAGCATCAAAGTGCTGTTACTGTTAGGCGTCATGACAGGTTTGCTCTTATGTATGCTGGCAGGCTGGGGCGCAGCCAAGTTAGCAGAAAGACACGCGGTGCGCCGCGCGGACCAAGATATCAGCCGGTTGCTGCGGGCTTATTTGGCTTCCGGCCAGGATGCAGCCAGCCTGTTTTCACACCAGTATGCCCAGGTTGCGGCTCAGGCAGCAGAAATTCGCGCGCTGGTGCAGCGCCATGAGCAGGACCTTCGCGCAGGAATGGTTCAAAAGAGTACCCTTGTCGCTTATCTTGCACATGATTTAAAAACACCGCTTGCATCGGTAACGGGGTATCTTTGCCTTCTGGAAGATGCGCCTGGCCTTCCCGAAGAACAGAAAAAAGCTTACCTTCACATCGCGCTGGAAAAGGCACAGCGGCTGGGGGAACTGATTGAAGAGTTTTTCGAGATCGCACGCTACGACCTGCACCAGATGGTGCTGGAAAAAGAGTTTATCGACCTTGTTTGCCTGCTTTTTCAACTGGAGGATGAATGTTTCCCCATGGCCCAGGCGCACGGCAATACCATTGCAATAGATGCACCGGAACACCTGCCCCTTTATGCCGATGGGGCAAAGCTGGCGCGCGTGTTCCACAATGTGCTGCAAAACGCACTCTCGTACAGTACCCCCGGCACACCCGTGCATATTTGTGCCCATACCGAGGCCGGGCAGGCCGTCATCTTCTTTCGCAACGAAGGGCGCACTATTCCACCGCACAAGCTAAAAGCGGTTTTCGATGCCTTTTACCGGCTGGACGACGCCCGTGCCACAAACACAGGCGGGGCAGGGCTCGGCCTTGCCATTGCCAAAGAGATTGTTATGCTGCATGGCGGAACCATCTGCGTACAAAGTGAAAAAGGCATCACCACATTCACTATCACACTGCCCTTGGGCAATGCCTCCTGAAGCCTGATGACCTCTATACATCGTTCTTACTATGAAGCTATCCAAATCACCTGCCCCTTTTTTCGCATATGGGGCAAAGGGAGACACCATCATGAAGTATCAAAACAAGCGAAAAATTTCCACAAACAGAGCGATTCATACCACTTCATACCGCAGTCAATTCAAGCCCGGCTCGCAAAGCGTGGCCGCTGCACAGCCTGCCCGCAAGCATGTAGTGCGGCACAGGCGCAGCTTACACGCAGCGCTTTCTGTATGTGCTCTGATATGCCTTGTTCTGGCAGGTATATACATTGTACCCGCGCTTGCGGCTGATACTCTTCCCGTTGAAAACTTGCCGCCAGCCAGCACAACTTTTTCTTCCATGCAGAACGAAATTTCGGAAGACACCCTGCAGGCACTTCGCGAGATGGCCGCACAGGATGACCGCATCGCCACCATCCTGCAGGCGCCCGACGAATATCCACAGGAATTGCTGGATATGTTGACACGCGATATCGACCTGTTGGATTTCGTGCTGGGCTACCCCGCCAAACAGGGAAAGGCGTATGCTGACGACATTGGCACAGTGGAAAAGGGCAAATTCCCCCTTTTGCTGCAGTGGGATCAGCGCTGGGGGTATGCTCCCTATGGTGACAGTTGCATCGCCGTCAGCGGATGCGCCCCCACGGCCATTTCCATGGTGGTGGCAGGCCTAACCGGCAGAAATGATGTCACGCCTTATACTGTGGCACAGTACGCGCAGGAAAATGGTTATTATATTCCAGGCCAGGGCACAAGCTGGGCGCTGATGACCGAAGGATGCCGCTATTTTGGCATTCAGGGAACAGAGCTTTCCCTTTCTGCCGCCAGTGTCATGGAAGCGCTGCGCAGCGGCTATCCCGTGGTTTGCAGCATGCGCCCGGGCGATTTTACCACCACCGGGCACTTCATCGTTCTGACGGGCCTGCAGGGCGAAAATATCTGCGTGAATGACCCAAACAGCCGGCAGCGCAGCCAGCAGCTGTGGAGCTGGGCCACTCTGGGGGGGCAAATAAAAAACCTGTGGGTGTTCACTGCATAATGGGCCGGGCCACCCATTTTCTGCAGCCGTCTCAGCCGTTACGCTTCGGGCTAAAAGCAGCTATAAAACCATGTTCTATTTCCATCTCAGGAAATTCTGTGCAATCCCTTTCCCCCCACATCTGCTTAGGCGGTCATTCGTGCGTCGGGATACCTCATGGCAATCCGGGGTGATTTTTCTTTGCCCTTCCGCACAGTGAAAGCTGCCTCTTTCAGCCGTAACAAACAATATTGAGACGTGGTTAAAAAGTATCGATACCTTGGCATATTGGCGTAAGAACCCAGCAACGGAAAAGGCCGCTTTTCCGCGGGTGCGGTGTGAAACCACCTTGCCAGCAAAAAAAGGTGCCGGGGCAGCAAAGCCGCGGTGGTTTTTTTGGGCTGGCAGAGCCATTCACAAAGTAGAGCGTGCGCATTCTTGTTGCGCCCGCAGCCTCCTTCTGCGGGTTGCCTTGCAACCGCCTCAAAATCGCCCTTTTTCAGATATTTACAGTTCTGCCCTGGAATTTTGGATAAAAAAGTATAAAAAGCGGCCCCCGGAGCCATCAAGGCTCTGAGGGCCGCCGTAAGGGTTTGATGCATCAAATTTTCGCGGCAGAACTGCTATTTCATTATGCGCCGTGTCTTTGTACAGAACGGTCATCATTGTAATCCTTTGCAAATATTATACTATTTGTATTTTCATCATGCAATTTCATATCCCATGCCAGCCAAAACATCCAGTGCGCGCTGATGCCCTTCTTGCGTAGCAGCGGCGCACAGCCCGGCTAGCACCCGCACCTGCGCGTTCAGGAATGCACTGTGCAGCAGAATGCAGTTGGAGATCACGCAGATATCCGTCACCACGCCACATACCTCAATGACGTCCGGCTCTCCGCCGCATAATGCTTTCACCGCTGCGGCCAGCCCCTCGGCGCCAAAGGTGGGCTTATCCAGGAATGCCACGCCGGCCTGCGGCTCGTTCTGCTCATAGGCATGCAACATGCCATACAGCTGCCAGCCTTGTGTGCCACGCACACAGTGCGGTACCGGCAAAAAACGGCCTTCGCGCGTGGAAAGGTAGCTCTCTTCATGCGTATCCCGTGTGAATAAAACTTTGCCACCCGCGGCCAGTGCAGCCTGCACTTTCTGCGCAATGCCCTGCTCCAGCGCCTGCGCGGCAGGGTTTGCCAAAGCGCCTGTGACAAAATCATTCTGATAATCTATCACGACCAAAATCTGCTTCATGGCTCATTCTCCTTCCTGATAGTCCACAACCGAGACCTGACGGCCCTGCTGCACGTATACACGCGGCACACGCCGTGCCACAGCGCACAGAAGTTCATAATTGATCGTGCCTATCTTGCGCGCCGCATCCTCAAAACTGTCGCCGCCTTTGCCGCCCAGCATCACGGCCTCGTCGCCCATGTTCACGTTGTCGATGGCGCTCACGTCCACTACCGTCTGATCCATGCACACGCGCCCCAGCACCGGCGCAGGCTGGCCGTGAATGGACACCACCCCCTGCCCGGAGAGCAGCCGCGGATATCCGTCCGCATAACCGGCCGTCAGCGTGGCAACGCGCATGGGGCCCTGCGCACGGAAGGTACGGCCATAGCTCACCTCATCTCCTTGCTTTAACTGTTTCACCAGTGCCACACGCGCTTTCAGCTTCATAGCGCCACGCAAACCTTGCAAAGGCGTTTCACCGGAGGGATTTTCCCCATACAGAATGATACCGGCGCGCACCATGTTGTGATGATACTGTGGGTACTGAAAAGTACCCGCAGAGTTGCAGCAATGCACCGTGGCAAACCGGCAGCCACGGGCTGCCAGCCCATCCACAGCCCGCATCAGGCAGGCATATTGTGCCTGCGTATATGCCATGTCTTGCGCATCCACGCTATCCGCCACTGCAAAGTGGGTAAAAATCCCGGTAGGCGCCAGGTTGGGCAGGTGATACGCCTGCTCCATCTCATCCAGTGCGCACTGCATGTCATCTCTCGCTGCAAACCCCACGCGGCCCATGCCTGTGTCGACCTTAAAATGTACATTCAATGTTACGCCTGCATGTAAAGCAGCATAGCTGAGTGCTTTCGCATGCTCCAGCGAAACAACTGCCTGAGTAATGGTATTTACAGCCAAAGCAGCTGCGCAGGCGGGGTCTGTCCAGCCAAGAATCAAAATGGGCGCCATAACCTGTGCACGGCGCAGGCGCAGCGCCTCGGTAAAATTAGACACGGCAAACGCCGCAGCGCCCTCACTCTCCAGCAGCTGGGCCACTGCCACATCGCCATGGCCGTAAGCATTTGCTTTTATCACTGCCATGACAGGCGTGCCCTGTGCGGCTGCCTGCACCAATCGGAAATTGGCACGCAGCACGTCCAGATCGATCTCTGCCCAGCAGTGTTTTTCCATCAGCATGTCTTTTCCCCCGTATTCGATGCATCGGATGCACCGCAATATTTTTATAGAGAATTCCCGCACCGCGGGTCGATTCTTATTATAGCACACTTCCCTCAGCTCAATAAAAGAATCCAGCAAAAAATTGAAAAATAGCAAATGAGCATTCAAGAGATTTAAAGAGAAAAAAGGAGATATAAAGAGATTGTACTGTGTTAAATAAAAAAATTGAAAAAAGCGCTTGACGCAGTGCCCAGTTTTGTTTATACTGGTACATGCGCCCGGCAAACACCCTGTGGTGAAACGGCCCGGGCTCAGGTTGTTTTTTATTTTTCAAAGGAAATTTTAGGAGGATACACCATGAGCACAACGCTTGCGAAAGCCGGCAAAGTTGAGCGCAAGTGGTATGTGATCGACGCCGCGGGCAAGCCCCTCGGCCGCGTCGCCGCCACGGCTGCTGTTTTGCTGCGCGGCAAAAACAAGGTCACCTTCACCCCGAACGTCGATTGCGGCGACCACGTCGTGATCATCAACACGGACAAAGCCGTGCTGACGGGTGCGAAGCTGGAAAAGAAGTACTATTATCATCACAGCGGTTGGATTGGCGGCATGAAGGCCATTCAGTACCGCACACTGATGGCAGAGCGTTCTGACTTTGCCATGAAAGAGGCAGTTCGTGGCATGCTGCCCGCCAACACGCTGGGTGCTGCTGCCCTGAAGCGTCTGCGCGTATATAAGGGTGCCGAGCACAGCAATGCGGCTCAGAAGCCCGAAGCTTATACACTGTAACAGGAGGCAATGAGAATGTACGAGACGAAACCTTATTTCTACGGCACCGGCCGCAGAAAGAACTCCGTTGCCCGTGTTCGTGTATATAGCGGCACCGGCAAAATCATCATCAATCGTGACATCGACGATTACTTCGGCCTGGAAACGCTGAAGCTGGTTGTGCGTCAGCCCCTGACAGTGGCCGGCGTGGAAGGCAAGTTCGACATTGTAGTGCGTGTGTCTGGCGGCGGTGTGTCTGGCCAGGCTGGCGCCATCCGCCACGGGCTGTCCCGTGCGCTTCTGGTGTACGACGAGAATCTGCGCCCCGAGCTGAAAAAAGCCGGTTTCCTCACGCGCGATCCGCGCATGAAGGAACGCAAGAAGTACGGCCTCAAGGCTGCCCGTCGCGCTCCGCAGTTCAGCAAGCGCTAATCTCACTTACCCAAGAGATAATTTCCACTGCTTCTCAGTACGTCTTTGGACGCTGTTTTGCAGAAAGTTGGATGGTTTTGGAGTTGTGAGAGTTCCTCAGAAGTGTTCCGTTTTACTCTGTAAGGAGCAAGCAAGGAGCACACAAGGAACAAGAATCGCAAGCGAAAACAAAAG
>CAMBHV010000051.1 GCA_945867255.1 uncultured Clostridia bacterium | reverse complement strand
GTTATTTTGCGCACACAGTAGTTGTTTTGCCTGTAAAGTACCGCCTGTTACTTTCAAGTGCGTCAGCCGTTCGCCTTTTTCTCCATAGCTTATTTTGTATATCTGAGCTGCGAAGGCCTTTGGGTGGACGGGTTCCGGCATGTACGCATCCAGTGCCTGAAGCAGAGGGCGAACCCCTTCACATTTCAGCGCACTGCCAAACAGGCAGGGAAAAATCCTGCACTGGGCTGTCAGCTGCGCAGGCGCACCCGGCGGAAGGGCTCCGCTTTCTAGGTATTGTTCCATGATATCGTCACGCTGCATGGCAATGGCTTCGTCCCACTCGGGGGTATCAGGGGTGGAAAAGTCGATACACCCTTCTCCGAATGCAGCACGGGCCTGCCGCATCAGCAGGGTGCGATCGGCGCCGGGAAGATCCATTTTGTTGAAAAATAAAAAGGTGGGAATGGCATGGCTGCGCAACAGGTTCCATAATGTACGGGTGTGCCCTTGAATTCCATCGGTGCCACTGATTACCAGAATGGCGCAGTCCAGCACCTGCAATGCCCGTTCGGCCTCGGTGGAAAAATCTACATGGCCGGGTGTGTCAAGCAGGGTGATTTGTGTACCGTCAAAAGAAAAAACAGCTTGTTTTGCAAAGATCGTGATGCCACGTGCGCGCTCCAAGGCGGCGGTATCCAGAAAAGAATCGCCGTGGTCCACGCGGCCGAAATGCCGCAGACAGCCGCTTTCATATAAAAGCGCTTCGGAGAGTGTTGTTTTGCCCGCATCTACATGGGCCAGAATGCCTATGGCAAGGCGTTTTTGCATAGTGTTGTCGTCTGGCACGAAGCATCCTCCTTTTCTGTGCAGATTTGCACGCTGCGGCCCGTGAATAAGGCAAGCATGCTGTTTTTTTATTATAAGGCATCCGCCTTTTACTGGCAATGTCCATATGCCGGAAAGAGTTACACAATCATTTTATGAAGAGAGGCTTGTAAATTCTGGACAAGTGCGTGGCTTTCTGAAAATGTTACAATGCGTTGCTTGCAGCAACGGGTAAGTTGGCCTACCATAGTGTTGCAGACGGAAAGAAAGGAGCGGCCATCGTGCTTTACAAAAATATTAAGACAATCAGAAAATCGAAAGGGCTTTCCCAACAAGAACTTGCTGTCAAGCTGAACGTTGTGCGCCAGACCGTTTCCAAATGGGAACAAGGTCTTTCGGTACCGGATTCGGATATGCTGCTCTCCATATCTGAAGTGCTCGATACACCGGTTAGTGTATTGCTGGGAGAACATGTTATCGAGCCGCCAGAGAATGACCTGAAAACGATTTCCGCAAAATTAGAGGTGATAAACTTGCAGCTTGCACAAAGAAAAGGCACAGGAAAAAGAATTCTGCACTGGCTTTTTATTTTGTTATGTGTATGGCTAGCAACAATTTTTGTGCTTTTATTTCTGGCAGGGAGCCCTTATTTGGGCTGGGATTATGAAAAACCTGAAACAGCCGTTCTCGGAGTGGCCGTTCACTCGTTAGAATGGCTATTTGTCCGGGCAGCACCGATGGCTTTTGTCGGCGCAGCGGTTGGAAGTTTTCTGACGCGGAAGAAAGAATAAGGAAACTCAGCAAGAAATGGATTCCGGGGCCAGATGTGGTTTTCAAATGCAAAGCAGGGCCGTGGGGGACGCAGGCCCGGATAAACGGGCATATACGCACTGCGCTTGGCAGCTTCAGCAATTTTAGGTAAAAAGAAAAGGGGTGGTAGTACGGGATACTGCCGCCTTGTTTATCTTTAAAAAAGGTATACGGTAGACAAGAGCTGAAATACACCTGCGGCAGGTGCCTGATGTGGGCTGCGAAACAGTGACAGGCCATGATGCCGCTTTCCCATTCGATAGACGTAAGGAAAATATGGACAAAGAAGCACTTTTGAACAACAGGTAAACGGAAAGTGTTTATTGCCTGCCGGGAGTGCATGCTGTGAAGGAAAGCAAAAAACTCCGTACTGTCCGCACCTTTTCTTTTGTCCATGCGGGATAACGAAGAGTGCATCTTTGCGCATGGTACATTCGCTTTCCCAAGCAGGATACGGAGAGTGAGCTTTCTGGTGCAACTGTTTGCACAAATCCTGGGTAGAGAGATAAGAGGAAAGGCTGAATAGTGGAGCCGGGCAGTGCTTTTTACTTGTATGGCGGCAACTGTATGAAGAAAAGAAGACGTTTTTATGGGAAGCGTTGCACATGGATACAAGCGGGCAGGCCGTTTGAAACCAGCACGCAAATATGATAAGCTGAAGCTGTGCCAAAATACAAAAGCCATGTGGCACAAAGGGGGGCGAGCTGTGGAGCATGTGTATACGGTGGGGCAACTTGCCAGATTTTTTGGTGTAAGTGCAGATACGCTGCGTCTGTATGACCGAATGGGTATCGTGTGCCCGAAAAAAGACCCGAATACCAGATATCGCTATTATAATGAAAAAGATCTGATTTGCCTTGCCTATGTGATGTGCCTGCGCGGCATAGAACTGCCGCTGGAAAAGATTCGGACAGTTTTGTACGACAGTGACCTTGTGGAACTTCGAGAAACGATGCGCCAGCAAGAGAAGATGCTGGTAAAAAAGATAGAGCAGATGGAACATTTGCGTAGCCAGGTACACGACTATTACCGCACATTTGACAATGCGTTGTGTAACCGGGATGAAGTGGTGTTGCGTCGAAACGAAGCCATGTTGTATAAGCCGATGAAGGATTCTTTGCTGACGACAATGGAGGATTTTCGGCATCTAACGCAGAACAATGTGCCGAAGTTTACCCTTGTATACGACAAAACTCTGTTTGATGCTTGCACCCAGCAGGAATTTGAAACCATATACAGGCATCCTCGCTATGCGGTAACGATGAAAGACGATGAGGATTTGCGCAGAAGTTCGGGGTTTCCAGCCAAGGAATTTCGGGTGTTTGCACCGCATCTCTGTGTGTTTTCTATGTTGCATCGTGGGTTGGATGACAGTGGGCCTAAATTTCTGGAAATCAAGAAGTTTATGCATCAGAAGGGGCTTCGTCCCTCAGGAGAGATTTGGGTGCGTATGACTTCTACACACGCCGGAAAAGGTGGCGCGGGCGACCATTTCGAAATATGGGTGCCCGTAGAATAGCTTACGCCGGACAGGCGTGCGGAGATGCAGCGGTGGAAAAACAAGATGTGCTCTGCCTATAAGCGGATGTTTGATTGGCGCCTGGAAAAGTGTGATGAAAGAAAGAATCCGCTGCCCCCAAAAGGCTAACTTTTGCGGCTGTGGCATCAAACTGCCTTGTCAATCATCAAGGATGAATTCGGTGTTTTTCCGTGCATGGGAATCCTCAATTGGCCTTTTTCTGGGGCATATAGCTCTGCCCCACAATTTTGGATGGTGCAAGTGTGAAAAGCGGCCCCTCGAGCCCTGGTGGCTTGGGGGCCGCTTTTATCTGTTGCCTTCTATGACAGTGCCGCTACTTTTGCATCGTTATGCCTAACACTGGGCCTTTTATTTTTAAGGGCTTGACATTAGAGCAGGTCTAAGGTTTATGATGAAACAACAAAGTGGCCCTGCATAAAACGTGCGAGCAGGGTGTGAAAGGAAGGAATTATTCATGGAAAAACCGGATACGGCTCTGACGGGCAACCAGAAAGGGAAGAAGAAAAAAGAATTCCCTCATATTCTGGTAGTGTTATTGATTGCGATTGTGGTTGCCACCATCTGCACCTATGTGGTACCGGCGGGCCAGTATACGCGAGTGCTTGACGAAGCCAGCGGCAGAGAAGTGGTGGATCCAAGCAGCTTTCAATATGTAGAGCAGACGCCGGTAGGCCTGTTCGGCATGTTTTTGTGCATTGAAGAAGGTCTGATCAGTGCGGCAGATATCACCTTTATGATTTTTGCGGCATTTTCCTGCCTGCATCTTCTGGAAAAAACAGGTGCGATCGACGCAGCGATCGCAGCCATGGTGAAAAAAACAAAGTCGCGCCCGCAGGCGGCTAATATCATTATTGCATGCCTGATGGCTTTGCTGGCGGTATGGGGTTCTACCGGTACCATGTCGTACGAAGAGATCATTGCATTCGCACCCATTTTTGTGGCTGTCAGCATGGCACTTGGGTATGATGCCATGGTAGGTGTAGGCATTTCCGTAATTCCGGTGGGGATTGGTTTTGCCTCTGCTACCGTAAACCCGTTCAGCATTGGTGTGGCGCAGGCCATTGCAGAGTTGCCTTTGTATTCAGGCCTTGCATATCGTGTTCTGATTCTGGTGGTAATGACGGCGTTCACGATTTTCTACGTGCTCCGCTATGGCGCAAAGGTGCGCAAAAATCCGACTTATAGCATTGTGCATGGGATTGATTATTCGGACCTTGCGGTAGATGAGCAGCGTTTAAATACGCCCTTTACTTTGCAACGCAAGCTTTCCATTGCAGCCCTGTTCGTGGGCGTTGGTGTGATGGCCTGGGGCCTGATCACACAGGGGTGGTATATCAACCAGGTTGCGGCTATATTCCTGATGGTTTCAGTAACGGTTGGCATTATCAATCGCTGGAGCGCCAGTAAAACGGCATCCATCCTTGTGGAAGGCCTGCAGGGAGGCGTGTTGAGTGCGGTGATCGTAGGCGTGGCACGTGGCATTCTGCAGGTGGTAACGAAGGGTAATATTCTGGACACTATCATTCATAGCTGTGTTTCGGTTCTGGATGGCCTGTCGCTTTACCTTAGCGGATTGGGAATGCTGGTATTCCAGACCTTCCTGAACTTGTTGATTCCTTCCGGTTCCGGCCAGGCGGCAGTGTCCATGCCGATCATGACGCCGATTGCAGATCTGATTGGAATGAACCGCCAGATCGCGGTGCTGATTTTCCAGTTTGGCGATGGCTTTTCCAACCTTTTGTGGCCGACCGGCTTCATGATGATCGTGTGTGCCATGGTGAAGATTCCTTTGAACAAATATTACAAATGGCTTTTGCCGTTCTTCGGTGTGCTGTTTGTACTGCAGGTAATATTCGTATTTGGCGCTATTGCCATCGGATATGGCCCCATGTAAACAGCAGGCAACAGCTTATTTTAAGGTGAAAACAGCGCGGCGTCCGCGCTGTTTTCCACTGTAGCGCCAAAGGAGGCAATTGAAACGATGAGTGAACTGAATCAAACGCTGGCAATACAGCTTGCACAGGAGGCACAAGCCCTTGCACCCCGGCTTGTGCAGTGGCGCCGGCACTTGCATGAAAACCCGGAAGTAGGATTTGGAACAGCTGACACAGAGGCTTTTGTACGCGAACAATTAACTGAGTTTGGCATAGAAGTGCTGGACGCACGTGTGGGGGTGTTGGGCCTTATCCATGCGCCACACGCAAATGGTATCGTGGGCCTGCGGGCCGATATGGATGCTCTGCCCATGGAAGAACTGAACCAGGTTCCATACTGTTCTAAACGAAAAGGGGCCATGCATGCTTGCGGCCACGACGGGCACACAGCCATGCTGCTGGGGGCGGCAGCAATGCTGCAAACACACCGCCAGCATCTGCAAAAAGATGTTCTCCTGGTGTTCCAGCCGGCCGAAGAAGGCCCGGATCTTGGCGGCGCACGCCGTATGCTGCCGGAGCTGGAGGAAAAAGGCATTCTGCCGGCGGCTATGTTTGCACTGCATCTCACGACCGAGCAAGCGCTTGGGAATGTGGGCCTTTTGTGTGGTAGCACCATGGCGTCTACAGACGAGCTGGATATTGCGATTACAGGCCAGGGAGGGCATGCAGGGCTGCCGCATTGCTGTGTGGATGCGTTGAGTATTGGTGCGCATTATGTTGCAGAGATGGAAAGTTTCATGTCGCGCCGGATAGACCCATTTGATCCGGCAGTGTTTGCTATTGGGACATTCCATGCAGGCACGGTGCGCAACGTGGTGCCGGAACGTGCGCAGCTTACAGTAACATTGCGCTGCCAGTCGGAAAAAACGCGTGCCTTTATCCTGGAACATGCACAGAAGATTCTGTATGGGCTGTGTGATGCAGCAGGTGCGAAAGGCGAGGTGGTAATCCGGCACGGGCTGCCTGTTCTGGTGACAGACGAACAGGAGGAACTGTATGTTGGAAAGCTTGCACAGCAGTTACCGGGTGTTTCGCCACTTCATTTGAAGCATGCACAGATGGGCGCGGAGGATTTTGCCTATTTTGCACAGAAAGTGCCCTCGGCATTTGTGTGGCTGGGCGCACGAAATGAAGAGAAGGGTTTCACACATCTGATGCATGACCCGCGCTTTGATTTTGATGAGGCGGCGCTGCCATTGGGCGCAAGCTTGCACTGCGCTTTTGCAATGGGAAAATAACGGCATCAGCCTTTTTGTATAAGCGCGCGAATGTCGGGGCAGAGCAAAAGCAAGCCGGGAATTGGAAAGTTTCCAACATCAAGGGTTTCAGGCAGCCGGATGTTTCGGCATAACTGCGGCGGTTCGTTGAAGCTTTGTGAGAATGTTCAGTTTTCGGCGCCGACAGCCCTATATTAGAAAACCATATGGAACATACACAGAGCGCTTCTTGGGCCTGGGTAGGCTAAGGGCGCTCTGTGTTTTTTATGCCACACTTTTAAAGCGGTTTTATAGTATCCCGATTAAGGTGCGTGTTGACAGCCAGGGCCTGCGTTGACACTGTTTTGCAAAGCAGGTATACTGAACAAAGAGTGTGCGCGGGGCGTGCAAAGGAGGCTGTGAACCGTGAAGGCAAGCGTTGTAATTCCAAACCTGAACGGAAAAGGGTGGCTGAAGGATTCTATTGAATCTGTTCGTGCCCAAACATTTCGGGATTTTGAATTGATCGTGATAGACAATGGTTCCACCGACGAAAGCCTTGCCATTGCCCGCAGTTATGCAGGACAGCCAGGGTATACCCTGATTGAAAACGGGAACAACACAGGGTTTTCTCACGCAGTGAACCAGGGGATCCGTGCAGCAAAAGGCGAATATGTGGTGCTGTTTAATAATGATGCTTTTGCCGAGCCGCAGTGGTTGGAAGAACTGATTGCCATGGCCGATACGGATAAAAATATTTTCGCCGTGCAAAGCCTGATGATTCGGCATTTTGAGCGTGATCTGGCTGATGATGCGGGCGATTATGTTACATTATTTGGATGGGCGTGTAAACGCGGTGACGGCAGGTACTGGAAGCGTTACACAAAGCCGCAGCGCATTTTTTCTGCTTGTGGCGGGGCCAGTTTATACCGCAAGTGTATTCTGGACAAGATAGGCTTGTTTGATGAAACGTTTTTTGCCTATTTTGAAGACGTAGATATTTCATGGCGCGCCAACAGCTTGGGATATCGAAATATGTATTGCCCGGCGGCAAAATGTTACCATATTTGTGGTGCTACCACAGGTGCCGTGCGATATAATCAGTTTAAAAGCGTACAAAGCGGGCGCAACAGTATTTTGCTGCCATGGAAGAATATGCCGCTTTTGATGTTTGTGCTGAACTTCCCGTTCCTTGCAGCCGGATATCTTTTAAAAGTGCTGGTGTTTGGTTTACGGGGATTTTGGACGCCATATCTTCAAGGGGCAAAAGAGGCGATGCGTGCCATGCCGCATCTGGAAAAACCTCGCTTTCGTATAAAAAACATTCCAAATTATATCCTGATTGAAATTTGGCTGTTTGCGGATGTGTTTCGGTATATTGGATATCGTGTATCCCGCGTTTTGAAATGGAAATGATATA
>CAMBHV010000050.1 GCA_945867255.1 uncultured Clostridia bacterium | reverse complement strand
ATCTGGCTGGCCAGCACACACACCGGTACCTCATGCCCGACCAGGATACCGGCCAAAAAATTACGAAACACTTCCAGCCTTCCCACATTTCCGATGAATACAAAGAATGCCACAAAAGTGCCAAGCAGAGAATAATCCACCTGAAGCAGAACGGCCCTGTCTGTAATCAGAAGAAACAAAGCTACAATGGCTGCCACAGCCAGAGGGGGAAGAACATTAAAAATACTGAGTAAGCAAAGGACAAACCCGCCTGCGCAGTATGCAAGCGTAGTGCGGCTTGCCAGAGAAACTTCTACGTATACGTCTGCCACAGCTTCCGGCCTGCACAGCATTACCAGTGCGGCGAGGCAAACCGCGGAAAGTGCTGCATAAGGTGCCATTAGGCCACAAAGCGCGCCAAACCCCATGCCGGATTGCGTATATAGGTATAAATTTTGAGGGTTCCCCATCGGCGTTAGCATGCTGCCAAGGTTGGCGGCCAGCGTTTGCATTACTACTGTTGGCACAAGCAACTGCAGGCACCCGGCCATCTGCAACACAATGATGCAAAATGGCACAAACGTAAGAAGCGCAACATCGTTGGTGACTACCATGCTAAAGAAGAAAGGCAAAAAAACCAATGCAAACAGCATGCTGCGAGTAGTGTGCACCCGTTTCAGCAGTAAATTACCGAGATATACGAAAACGCCGGCCTTTTGAAACTCTTTCATTACGGCCATCAAGGCAAACAGAAGTGCTAATGTATCCCAGTCGATATATGTGGCATAATCTGCGTCAGGCGGAACAAACAGGCAGGAAACAAGTGCCAGTATAACGGCAATACAAAGGACGGCTTCTTTTTTTGCAAAGGAAAGGCAGCGCCGGGCTGCGAGGGTCAACGTCATAGTTCAAGGCCTCATTTCAACTGTAACGCCCGCAGCCTGGCGGCCCGCGGGCGTAAACGTGTTCCGTTGCGCATTGCGCGCCGGAACTGTATACCAATGTGCATTTTATCACGCTTTATGCGCGGATGCAATTGCTGCTTTTGGATTTGTGTGAAACGAAAAGCGCGACAGGTAAGGCCGTTCGGAAAGCGGGCCTGTGCCCGGCTGCCGAAAATGCTGATGAATGGGGAAATTGCTTAGTGAACGAATTGGGAACTGAACTTCCATTCAAGTTGTGCTGCCTGCTTGAAAAGATGTTTCACAAGGACAACACTTATTTATTCTGCCGCGGCCGCATCGAAACGGACGCTGGAGCGTTCTTTTGATAGGGAAAAGGCGGTGTTGCAAAATGTGTATAGGTGCCTTAAAAAAGAAGGATATGCATTCAGCCCTTTTTTAAAGAGGGGGGGATCTATAGAATGCTTTCTGTGCAGATGCTGCATCCAAGCATGAAAAAATTCCGGGTGCGAATTGCACGCGCAACCGAATCTGTGGGGTGGGGAACAAAAAGGCAGAATGTCTTTTTGATCGGTAAGTTTGCGCTGTTTAAAATTTATTTGCTGTAATTCAACACTTGGAGCGACGCCTTGCCAGACGGATACCCAAGATGATAGTAAAATCCCAGCAAGAGCAATTGTGCCAGATGGAACGGATTCTATTGTTAATTTCACGGGTTGTCCCTTTTTATTTGCATTTTTTACAGGCGCCATTTTGAGAAAACACACTTAATGCGTTCAAACCATCTAGAAAAGAAATGTAGATTCCCAAATTCGGGCATACGTTTGCTCAAAGGTGGAAGTTGCTTTCATGTTGCTTTTGACGCATGGCGTTTGATTGAGAAGGAAAGCCACAAAACGAAAATGTTGCCTGGATTCACCCGATGCGTGATAGCAGTTTTATTTTTTGGCTTTCAACACCCAAAAGACGATGGGAAGCAGGGCAACGAAGAGAGAAGCAAAAAGAAAAGCCTCAAGAACTTCTGTTCTTGAGGCTTTGGTGGGAGAAGATGGATTCGAACCATCGAAGCGAAGACGCAACAGATTTACAGTCTGCCCCCTTTGGCCACTCGGGAATTCTCCCATATTCAATTGGATGAAGCACGCTTCTCTGAATCAAAGAGCGCTCTAATAATATACCAAATGCATGAGGGTTTGTCAAGCTTGTTCTTTATATTTCTTTTCTAGATATCAGTGTACTCTCTGTGGCAACTCTCCAGATGTGCAATATTTGTCAGAGAAAGCTCGTCTTCTGAAAATATGAAATTCGATTTTTTTGAGGCTTTACTTGTTGGGGGAGGTGTTTCAGCAGATAATCTGTGTGCAACGACCCTATTTAGTGCAGATGCGAAATTTGAGGCTTCAAAGGAAAACGAAAATTTGTGTTAATCACAACCAGTATGCAATATGAATACGACACAGGCAATACGATCTGCTAAGTACAATGGAATGAAGGGTTCTTTCTATGGCGCAAACCAAAGCAAAGATTACTAGTTACCCATGCTACGCATGATATCTTGTCGTGTAGCAAGTCCGAGTTCAACTGCCCGTTCCAGCGCAGAGCCTGTCAGGCGCACAGCAATTCCCGAAATGCTGAAAGCAGTATCCGCATGGCCGTTTATGCCGGGAAGAGCAAAAGCGATACAACGGATGCCCAACTCATTCTCTTCATTGTCTAATGCATAGCCATTACGGCGAGTCTCTTGCAGCTGTGCGGCAAAAGCATCCCACTGCGTTACGGTGTATTCCGTACGTGCGCGGATACGGCTTTGGCTCCATACTTGTCGCACTTCCGCCTCGTTCTGAGTAGAGAGAATGGCCTTGCCTACACCGGAACAATACATAGGAATGCGCAGGCCCACATAGCTGGACATATGTGAATAAGAAACCCCACTATCCGCTTTATAAATATATACTACATCGCAGCCATCCTGAACAACAAGATGGACGGCCTCGCCGCTCAAATGTGAGAGCCTGTCCAGATGAGGCTTTGCAATGGATAAAATATCCATGTCATTTACTACGCGACTAGACAGTTCAAACATTTTAAGCGTCAATCGGTAATGCAGAGTGAAGGTATCCTGCGCAACATAGCCAAGTTCTATTAGGTTGTTTAAAATGCGATGGGTGGTGCTTTTAGCAAGTTTACATTGCGCACTGATTTCTTGCAGGCATACGCCCTTTGGATAATTGCTAAGCACTTCTAGGATAGAAAACATTCGGACTGCACTTTGCCCACTGCCACTGGATGAAGTCATGGGAAACCTCCTTGTTAAAATTCTATGAATCGAATTCTATGTAACGTGCCGCTTGTGCATAACAGGCATAAAACACAGCTCGAAGTAAAAACATTTATATATTATACGTTACCTGAAAAAGGAATACAAGTTGGTGGGGCATATTACAAGATTGACCGATACGCCAAGGCGGGCAATGAATGCTGTTGACAGGTGGTGTGTATCTGTTATAATGTAGATAATAAAAATGGAACGTAGTTCCATTGAGCGGAACTAAAATGGAAAGGAGTCAATAAGATGGACGGGATTGTAGAGAAAATCCGTCAAATCGGTATTGTGCCTGTGGTTGCCTTGGATGACGACAAGCAAGCAGTGCCTTTGGCAAAAGCGCTGGTAGAGGGCGGACTGTCTGCTATAGAGGTGACCTTCCGCACCGATGCGGCAGAGCAGGCGATTCGTCGCATTGTTGAACAGGTGCCGGATATGCTGGTGGGGGCAGGCACTGTTTTGACAACGCAGCAAGCCGACAGGGCAATTGCCGCAGGAGCGCAGTTTATCGTGAGCCCTGGGTTCAATCCCAGTGTCGTGCGTCATGTGTTGGCGCGCGGCATTTGCATGATGCCCGGCACTGCCACACCCGGCGAGATGGAGCAGGCCATGGAACTGGGCCTTAAAGTGGTGAAATTTTTCCCGGCAGAACAGAATGGCGGAGTGGCCAAATTGAAGGCGTTGGCCGGGCCGTATACAAACTTGCAATGGATGCCTACGGGCGGTATTCGTGCAGAAAACCTAGCTGACTATTTGTCTTTTGACAAAGTGGTGGCCTGTGGCGGTACTTGGATTGCGAAAAAAGAATTAATCAAAGCGGAAAATTGGGGAGAAATCCGTCATTTGGCCGAACAGGCTGTGACGGCTATGTTGGGTTTTGAAGTGAGCCACGTAGGAATCAACACGGATAATCCGCAACAGGCCGAAGAGACCGCCCGGATATTGGGCGCGATGTTCGGCTTCTCTATGACGCAGGGGAACTCCAGTATCTTTGTGGATGGCAAAAATGTCGAAATCATGAAGCGTCCGGGCTTGGGTAAAAATGGGCACATTGCCATTTCCACCAATACGCTTGCGCGTGCTATCCCGTATTTCCGCAACAGGGGCATTGCGTTTCGCGAAGAGACCATCAGCGCGAAAGCCGCATACTTCAAAGACGAGATCGCCGGTTTTGCCATTCATCTTGTTCAAAAATAAAAAGTGCCTGAAGGCATGGAAAGGAAGCGCATAATATGTCTCATAAAGTGGTTACATTCGGTGAATTGATGGTTCGTTTACAACCCTACAACTACGAGCGTCTTGTGCAGGCGGATCACTTACAGTTTACTTTTGGTGGCGGGGAGGCAAATGTGGCCGTATCGCTTGCCAATTACGGGGAGAAGGTATTTTATGTGACAAAGCTGCCCGAACACGCCGTAGGGCAGGCCGCTATCAATAGCCTGCGCCGGTATGGTGTAAATACGGAATACATCGTGCGCGGCGGCAACCGGGTGGGAATCTACTATAATGAAAAAGGTGCTTCACAACGTCCCAGTGTGTGTGTATATGACAGGGCGCATTCAGCTATGCAGGAGGCTAGCCCTTCCGATTTCGACTGGGATGCCATCCTGGATGGGGCGGAATGGTTCCATTTCACCGGTATCACCCCGGCGCTGGGCGCAAATCTTGTAGATGCCTGCGAAGACGCTTGCAAAGCGGCAAAAAGGCACGGAGTGAAGATAAGCTGCGATTTAAATTACCGTGGCAAACTGTGGTCGCGCGAGCAGGCCCGGCAGGCTATGACACGGCTTTGCCAATA
This sequence comes from uncultured Clostridia bacterium, assembly GCA_945867255.1. Classification (GTDB taxonomy): domain Bacteria; phylum Bacillota; class Clostridia; order Oscillospirales; family Ruminococcaceae; genus Ruthenibacterium. Next base: position 2,897 of record CAMBHV010000050.1, on the reverse strand, counting down.
TGTGGATGTGTGCATTTCTAATGAAGAAGACGCCAGGGATGTCTTTGGCATCGAAGCAGAGGGTTCGGATGTCACGGGCGGAGCGTTGAAAAAAGAGGGCTACCGGTCAGTGGCAAAGCAGCTGGTGGAACGGTTCGGATTTGAGAAGGTGGCAATCACCCTGCGAGAAAGCAAGTCGGCGTCCGACAATGACTGGAGCGCCATGCTTTATGACGCGGCAAAGGATGAGTGTTGCTTTTCCCGAGTGTATCATCTGCATATCGTAGACAGAATTGGCGGTGGGGACAGCTTTGGCGGAGGATTGATCCATGCATTGCTGTGCGGAAAAACCAATCAGCAGGCGGTGGAATTTGCGGTTGCTGCCTCGGCGCTGAAACATGCCGTAGAAGGAGATTACAACATGGTGACGGTTGCCGAAGTGGAAAAACTGGCGGGAGGCGACGGTTCGGGCCGCGTGCAAAGATAAAGGTGTGAAAATCTGCGAGTATCCGAAAAAATCTAGCAGATCAGCCATGACATGGCGGGCGCTCTATGATATGCTACATCACGGCGGTCGTCTGCTCTTTGTACGAGGCTGAAGGTGGTTTGCTGCCATACCCGGTCTATGAGAAAGTCTTCACAATAAAGGCCCGGAATTTTTTAATATGTAGAAAGCCGCTTTGCCTTATATGCAAAGCGGCTTTCTACGGTTGTTTTTATGAGCGGGCTAAGAAATACAAATGAACGGTATCTGCGGATGGGAGTAACGCGGTACAATATCAGTGTGCTTGTCAATGTTCTGCTTCAAAAAGGCAGGCGGAAATTTGGCATGGCAGCCGGATGTTACACTGGTGTCACATAATATAAAATGCATGCCGGTACCCCCCAAAAATACCTTATACGCTCTATAAACACTGAAATATCTGCCTTTGACATCACTTGCCCGGCAGCCTGAAAATTAGGGCTGTATTTCTAAGATTGGCTTTTTAGTAACCATAAAACAGATGGATTTTTTTAATTTGCCCGATACTTGAAGCGCAAGCGTTTTATATGGCTCCGGTAGAGCAGGTGGTGTATTTATGCTGAAGTAGCAAAACAAAAAGCGTACTGCAATTGCAGTACGCTTTTTTGGAGCTGGCAGACGGATTCGAACCCCCGACCTGCTGATTACAAATCAGCTGCTCTACCAGCTGAGCTATGCCAGCACAATACGGAAACCGTTCTGTTTATGAACAGTGCTATATTAGTTTAGCAAAACTGGCCGGGAAAATCAAGACATTTTCTAAAAATGTTTATAGCAAAGGCTTGCGGGAGGCTCAGAAGAGATTGTTGTGCCAAATTGGTCAGGCGATGTATGGAGGCAGATATTGTCTTCTCCCGAAATGCAGGAAGCATGCTTGACGGAGAAAGACGGATGGTACATAATAAATAAGCGACGAATATCGCAGCTATTGTATCTATGCTGTATGGCTGCCTGTATTGGGAAGGGCAGGTGGCCAAAAAGAAGGAGGATGTGTTCGGATGAAACCGTCAAAAGTATATTTTACCGATATGCGTGCCCGCCCAGGCACCAACCTTCAGCAGAAACTGGAAAAGCTTCTGCGCCGCGCAGGGTTTGAGAGTATCGATTTCAAAGACAAATTTGCTGCCATTAAGATTCATTTTGGTGAACCGGGCAATTTGTCTTATCTGCGGCCCAATTTTGCCAAGACGGTTGCGGATATGGTGAAAGCACAGGGTGGCAAGCCGTTTTTGACAGATTGCAACACCCTGTACGTGGGGCGGCGTAAGAATGCGCTGGATCATATGGACGCAGCATATGAGAACGGTTATTCGCCGTTTTCCACAGGATGTCAGATTATTATTGCAGATGGGCTGAAGGGTACGGATGAAGTTGCAGTGCCTGTGCAGGGCGGCCAGTATATTAAAAATGCACTGATTGGCCGGGCTGTGATGGATGCGGATATATTTATTGCGCTTTCTCATTTTAAGGGCCATGAGTGCACGGGGTTTGGCGGCGCAGTGAAAAATGTGGGCATGGGATGCGGCTCGCGCGCGGGTAAAATGGATATGCACTGTTCCGGCAAGCCCATGGTGCACAAAGAACTGTGCCGCTCATGTGGCCAGTGCGCCAAGAACTGTGCGCACGGTGCGATTTCGTTTGATGAAAATGGAAAAGCCGGAATGGATCATGCCAAATGCGTGGGCTGCGGAAGATGCATTGGTGTGTGCAATTTTGACGCCATTTACAATCCGAACGATTCTGCCAATGATGAGTTGAACTGCAAAATGGCAGAATACGCCAAGGCCGTGGTGGATGGCCGCCCGGCATTTTATATCAATATTGTGAATCAGGTCTCTCCTTACTGCGATTGTCATGCAGAGAATGATGCCGCCATCATTCCGGATGTAGGAATGTTTGCGAGTTTTGACCCCATTGCGCTGGACGTGGCGTGCGCAGATGCTTGCAACGCCATGCCCGTAATTCCGGGAACCCTGCTGGATGAGAACATGAGCGCACCTGGCGCGTGCGATCATCACGACCATTTCACCAACACTTCTCCGGAAACAAACTGGAAGAGTTGCATGGAACATGGAGAGAAGATCGGCCTTGGTACTCAGACATATGAGCTGATCACGGTGAAATAAAAAGAGCTGCTTGGCGCAAAAGAAGCGCTGATATGCGGCCCTGCAAATGAAAAAGCGCAGTGCTTCAAACAAAGCACCGCGCTTTTTCATTTGCTTTTGTACGTATACTCGGCGCCCGCCTTTGTCCACTGCCAAAACGAGAGTCAGCCGTTCGCCATTGTGGCAATATGCAGAGAAAGGCGCCTTTCTCATAGTGGTTTTCGCATTTTGCACAAACTCCTACGAATTTTGTGAGGATATTGACGAAAAAATCGGGGAAAATGAAACAA
>CAMBHV010000049.1 GCA_945867255.1 uncultured Clostridia bacterium | reverse complement strand
TCACGAATCGCGATATTGCTTTGTTTGCGGCCGCATTCCTTATGATGAATGCGGTAAAACCCTATATCAATCTGCTTTGGCTGGCTTTGCCGCTGATCCTTCCCAAGAAGGCGTGGAAGGTGCGCTTTGCAAAATGGCAGGTGGCCGCTATGTTGCTGATGGCAGCGCTGGTGATTACAAAGGGCGTCAGCTTCTATGGTGAGGCGCTGCGTTATCATTATCCACCGGTAGAGCGGTATCTTGGTGATACGGTGAATCAGATGGAGCAGTTGAAGGCTGTGCTCTCCAACTTGCCCCGCACCTTGATGGTGTTCATTGGTTCGCTGTATGAGCGGGGGCTGTTTCTTGGGGAACTTGGTACCTTTGGCGCCATGGACCTTACGATCCCTGTGGTGCAGCTGTTCAGTGTGCTGACGCTTTGCCTTGGTGCTGCGTTGGCCGTGCATGAAAAAAGCAGCTTAACGCCTAAAAGTGCAGTTGGCTTATTTGGCATGGCGATATTTTATATTTTCGGCGTGCTGGCGGCGCAATATATTACTTATACGCCAGTGGGCCTGCCGCATGTGGCAGGTGTGCAGGCAAGATACTTGCTGCCTGCTTTTCTGATGCTGTTTGTGCTGGCGGCAGCGCTTTTGAGCCATGTGCTGGAACCTACCCGAATGGGTGGGCGGCGAGCGGAAGCGCTGGCGCTTATCGTGTGTGGCAGCACGGCAGCCATTTCGGCTGTACTTTTGTTTCAGCACTATTTTGTGGGGCCTGTGTGTATGGTGCCGTAATCGGTGCCTTTGGCGTGGCAAGGCCGCGCCGTTTGGCCCAAAGGGGAAAGGATGAACGCTTTGACGGCTTTTTTTGAATGCCTCATTACGTTTCTGGCTGTATGCGTGTTGAGCGTATTTACGGCAAAAAAGTGGAAGGTGCCGGCCGGTGCTGCGCCGTTTGCCGTCTTGTGCGGCACGGTGCTGTGGTATTCGGTTATGGCTTGTATCGACCAGTTGATGCCGGCGGGCATCTTATGGTTCGGTATGGCCGTTGCCGCGCTGTGCTGGCTGTGGCTGCGGCGCGGGCAGCTTGATTTCCGGGCTCTTATCATGCCGTCCACGGTATTCTTTTTTGTGGCGGGTGTGGCGATTATTGCGCTTTTGGCTGTTCGGCAGCCGGTATTTACACAGTGGGATGAATTCAGCTTCTGGGGCCTTGCACCCAAAGTGGTGAAAAGCACGGGCCAGCTTTATACATATAACCCGGGCGAAATGCGCGTCACCACCTATGTGCCGGGCCTGATCATGCTGGATGAAGCATTCCAGTTCCTGGGTGCGCAGTTTGTACAGTGGAAAGTGTTTGCAGCGTACGACATTTTGATGTTTGCCGTATTTGCAGCGGGCATCAGTGTATTAGAGCGTAAACACTGGCACATTGCCGTGCCGGTTGCAACGGTAATGTGCCTGATGCCATTCCTTATGACAATGTATTTCCGTGAGATCAATATGGTCACGGTGTATATCAGCGCTTATGCGGACCTTCCGATGGGCCTTTTGTTCGGCGCACCGCTTGCACTGTATTTTTCTCAGGAGGAAAAAACGCCCCCCGTGCTGTGGACCTGCGTGATGGGCGTAGCATTTGTCAGCATCACAAAAGATACCGGATTTGCTCTGGCCCTTGTGGCGGCGGCAATTATCTGCTTCGACTTGATTTTTGTGCAGGCAAAAAACAGTGTGTACCTTGCCGGCAAGGTGCGGGGTGTTGTCGCAAAATGGACGTTTGCCGCATGCCTGATGCTGAGCCCGCTGGTTACCTATTTTGGCTGGGCCAAGCACATGGCCATGACGCTGGGTGTCAGCCGTTCGAACCTTGGCGGCGACAGAAACATGAGCCCGGTGCAGCTTTTGCTCACGGGGCTTGGAGAACTGGTTGGCATCAACCGTACCGAGCGTTTTTCCCGTGTGATGGGTGAGATGTGGCAGGCTTTTTACTCCACAAAGCTCACCATGTTCAATGTGGGAAGCCAGGATGGCGGCGTGGGGCGTATCATCAATGGGTCTGGTGCGATCGTAGTGGCATTGATCATGGCCATTTTGATGGGTGCATTTTTGCTGGAAAAAGGGCGCAGGCGCCGTGGCATTGCATGGTTTGCCCTGTGGAGTACGCTTGGCTTTGCCGCGTATTATATCTTCATCGGGTTCACCTATGTGTATGTGTTCTCGGAAGCTGCGGAAATGACGGACTATAACCGTTACATTTATCCGTATTATACGGGCTGGCTTCTGGCTGCATTGGCCGTTTTTGCCGCGGCGCTGCGCAATGTAAAGCCAGGGGCGCTGATGCACTGGGCCATGCTGGGGCTGACAGCGCTTTGCGCCTGGCGCGTGGCTACCTTTGTTCCGGCGGAGCTTACCGTGCTGAATGATTTGACGGGTGCGCTTTCCGAGCGCACGAAGAATACCGAAAGCGTAGAGCGGGCCAAGGCACTCTTGACGGAAGAAGACAGAGTGTTCTACATTGCCATGCCGGATAACGGCATCAGCTGGTTTATGGACAGTTTTGATTTTTACCCCGAGGTGCATGTGGATTACAGCTTTGGCGGGGGCAACTGGATGGACACCACGCTTACGCGCACGATTGATGTGCCGGCAGATTTTACGGACGAGCAGGTGGAATATTTCCTGTCTCACCCGCTCACGCCGGAAACAGTATGCGAGTATATTGACCAGACAGGTTGTACGGCCATTTTTATCCGAAAGCTGGATGGCGCATTCAAGGAACAATATGGCTATCTGTTTGAGGATGGCCTGGAGGGTGACTGGCAGCTGTATCGCGTGGAAAAGGATGAGGACGGCATGACGTTCGTGCCCGTGCCGGAAGGGGGCAAGATCGTATGACAAAGCTCAAACAGTTGGGCCGCAGTATCCTGGCCAGCGATAAAAAGCTGATCGCTCTGTGCTATGCGCTGTTTTTTGCAGCCAGTGTGCTTTTGTGTGTTGTCAATTTCGCAGAGGACGCGTTTCAGCGTGCGGCGGGCAAGGTAGTGCCTGCACAGCTGGACCCCAATGATTTTGTGCTTATCGATACGCAGCAGACAGAGCCCGGCACGTTTACTTCCACTTCGCCGGACCCACGTATGGTGTTGGAACCTTCCCCCGCGTATGTGCGCACTGTGACAGTGCAATGCACGTTTAGCAAAGACCCGGGAGAATTCTGCATTTTTTATAAGACTTCCCCCGAGCAGACAGAATATGACGCTACCCGGCGCGCCTGGGGTTACCGTCAGGCGGACGGCAGCTATCTGTTCCGGCTTCCAAAGAGCCAAATTTACGGCTTGCGGCTGGACCCCGGCATTTTCACCAATTTGGATTTTACGGTGCAAAGTATTACAATCAACGAGCCCGCCAGCTTTTTGTCCTGGTTTACGCCCAGCCCGGTGTGGATTCTGGGGCAGGCGCTGGTGCCGCTTGTAATGGCAGCAACAGTCAAAAATGTCTTTGGGTTTTGCGAGCGTTTTTTTGCGCAGCGCAAAAAAGCAGGGCAATAAGAACATACGCCCTCGATATAAGCGAAAGGGATGCATCCAAACATGACAGAAAAGAAGTTCATTCCGCTCAGTGTGCCGAATTTCTGCGGCAACGAAAAAAAGTATGTCAATGACGCCGTCGTAAGCGAATGGGTGTCCACCGGCGGCAGCCTTGTTCCCAAATTTGAGCAGGCTGTGGCAGATTATGTGGGTATGCCCGGTGCGGTGGCGTGTAACTCCGGCACGTCCGGCCTTCACCTTGCCATGATGATGGCGGGGGTGGGCCGTGGAGACGAAGTGTTGGTGCCCACGCTCACTTTTATTGCAGCGGTGAACCCGGTGCGATACGCGGGTGCGCAGCCCATTTTCATCGGCTGCGGCGACAGCCTGTGTATCTGCCCCACCCTGGTGGAGGAATACCTTGCGCAGAATGCCGAGATGCGCGACGGAAAATGTATCAACAAACATACAGGCGCCCATATCAAAGCGATGGTAGTGGTTCACGTGTTTGGTAATATGGCGTCCATGCCCGGGTTGATGCGGGTTGCAAAACAGTACAATCTTACAGTGATTGAAGACGCTACCGAGGCGCTGGGCACACGGTATACCGAGGGCGAATATGCCGGAAAAATGGCTGGCACCATCGGCGATGTGGGCGTATACAGCTTTAATGGGAACAAGATCATCACCACCGGTTCCGGTGGCATGGTGGTGTCCAATCACCCCGATTGGCTTGCCCATGCAAAGCACCTTTCTACGCAGGCAAAATCGGACGAACTGAATTATATGCACGATGAAGTGGGTTACAACTATCGTCTGACGAACTTGCAGGCGGCTCTGGGCCTGGCCCAGATGGAGCAGCTGGAAAACTTTATTGCGCATAAAAACGAAATGTATGCCTTCTATTTCGAAAAGCTGAATGGAAAGCACGGCTATGGCATTATGCCGTTCCGTGAAGGGGTGCGTTCAAACCGGTGGTTCTACAGCCTGTATGTGTATGATGAGCACCCCATGAAACGGGATGACATCATCCGTGCCTTGGCAGAGGAAAAGATTCAAACGCGGCCGATCTGGGGCTTGATTCAGGACCAGGCCGATTACCCCAAAAATGAGCATTACGGCGAAGATCTTGCACGCCATTATCTGGCGCGCATCGTAAATCTGCCGTGTTCCACCAGCCTTACAAGGGAAGATGCGCAGCGTGTGGTGGACACATTGCTTGCACTTTGATCAGCAGGAAAAACGAAAGGGGCCGGTGCGATGCGCATTGAAGATTTGATCATCGATGAAAACAAAACGGTGCTGGACGCTATGCACCAGTTGAATGACACAGGGCGTGCCATTCTGTTTGTGGCACCGGATGGTGTGCTGGAGGGCGTGGTGACAGACGCAGATGTGCGGCGTTATATTCTGCGTGGCGGGCAGCTGACGGGGCCGGTGCGCGATATGGCCAATTATTCGCCCAAAAGCCTTCCCATGGAGCGCCGGCGCGAGGCAAAGCAGCTGATGCTGCGCCATGCCATTGGGGCTGTGCCGCTTTTGGATAAACAGGGCCGCATTGAGGACGTGGAGTTTGCTGCCGGCCTTGACATCGACACACGCAAGCGCGCGAATCTGCCCGTGGTGATGATGGCTGGCGGCCTTGGCACCCGGCTGTACCCATACACCAAAATTTTGCCAAAACCGCTGATTCCGGTGGGCGAGCTGCCCATTGCAGAGCATATTATCCATCGGTTCACCGACATCGGCTGCCAGCGGGTGATCCTTGTGGTCAACTATAAAAAGAACATGATCAAATCGTATTTTAACGATCTGGAAAAGGATTATACCGTAGAATACGCAGATGAAGATGTGCCGCTGGGCCCGGGCGGCGGGCTGAGCCTTTTGAAGGGGCGCGTGACAGAGACCTTCTTTTTTACCAATTGCGACATTCTGATCGATGCAGATTTTGGTGATCTGTATCAATATCATAAAGCTCACGGCAATGCCGTGACGATGGTATGTGCGGTGAAGCACTTTACGATTCCCTATGGCGTAGTAGAACTGGGCGAGCAGGAGGAAGTGCGTGAGATCCGCGAAAAGCCGGAGATGAACTTCTTGACGAACACGGGCGTCTATGTGGTGGAGCCGCAGGTTATTGATATGGTGGAGCCAGGCAAGCCCGCCTTGTTTACAGATATTCTGGACAAGGTGCGTGCATCCGGCCTTCGTGTGGGGGTGTACCCCGTCAGCGAGCACTGCTGGATGGATATGGGCCAGTTGGAAGAGCTGGACAACATGCGCCGCCGCATGGAAAACACATAAGGAAAGGAATTGTGCCATGAGCATCCTCATTATCGCCGAAGCGGGTGTGAATCACAACGGCAGCCTTGCAATGGCAAAGCAGCTGGCCGACGCGGCAAAGGCCGCCGGGGCGGATATCGTAAAGTTTCAAACGGCAAAGCCGGAACTTGTGATCAGCCGTTTCGCTGAAAAAGCAGAGTATCAGAAAGAACAGACGGGGAATGAAGAAAGCCAGCTGGAGATGTGCCGGCGCATCCATCTGACATTTGACGAGCACGTGCAGCTGAAAGCCTACTGTGACGAGATCGGCATTCCGTATTTGTCCACCCCGTTTGATTTGGATAGCATCGACCTTTTGGAACAGATGGGCACGCCCATGTGGAAAGTGCCCAGCGGCGAGATTACGAACCTGCCGTATCTGGAGAAGATCGCGGCCACGAAAAAGCCGGTTATCCTGTCTACGGGCATGAGCATGCTCAGCGAGATCGAGGATGCACTTAGCATTCTGGAAGATGGCGGCGCGGGCCCCATCACGCTGCTGCACTGCAACACGGAATATCCCACGCCCATTGAGGATGCAAACTTGCTTGCCATGCAGGATCTGCGCGAACAGTTTGGCCTGCCGGTAGGTTATTCGGATCACACGGCTGGCATCGAGGCGGATATTGCTGCTGCGGCGCTGGGGGCTGTGGTGATCGAAAAACATTTTACACTGGACAAAACCCTGCCCGGGCCGGACCATAAGGCAAGCCTGTCGCCACAGGAACTGGCGGCCATGGTGGCAGCCGTGCGCAAAACGGAAAAGGCGCTGGGTGACGGCAAAAAACATGTTACACAAAGCGAGGCAAAAAATAAGCCCATCGCACGCAAAAGCATTCTGGCGAAACGCGCTATTCGCAAGGGTGAAGTGTTTACAGCCGAGAACCTTACGGTAAAACGCCCCGGCGACGGCATCAGCCCCATGCGCTGGTATGAAGTGCTGGGGAAAACTGCTAAGCGGGATTTTGCCGAAGACGAAAAGATAGAACTGTAAGCCGGCTGCGGCAGAAAGAGGGTGTGCGCCCTGGAAAAGAAGACGGTATGCGTGGTGACAGGTACCCGCGCGGAATACGGCCTTTTGCGTGGCGTAGTGCAAAAACTTGCGCAAAGCGAAACGCTGGCTGTGCGCCTTGTAGTGACAGGCGCGCATCTGTGCGAAGAGTTTGGCATGACGGTGCGAGAAATCGAGGCGGATGGCGTGCCCATCGCCGCGCGCATCCCCATTTTGAAATTCGGCACCGGTACGGCACTTGCCACTGCAAAGACAACGGCCTTTGCGCTGGAACAGTTTATTTGTTATTTCAGTGCCCACAGGCCGGACATCGTTCTTGTGCTGGGCGACCGGTATGAGATTTTCGCGGTGGGCCAGGCAGCGGCGCTTTTGGGCATCCCGCTGGCGCATATCTCCGGTGGAGACGTTACATATGGTGCGGCAGATGATTATTTTCGACATTGCCTGACCAAAATGGCATCGATCCATTTCCCTGCATGTGAAGAGTATGCGGCACGGGTGATCCGCATGGGCGAAGCCCCGGAAACGGTGCACTGTGTGGGTGGCCTTGGCGATGAAAATATTCGAAACCTGCCTTTGATGGAAAAGGATGCGCTGGCGCAAAACCTGGACATTTCCCTGCGGGAACCGTATGCGCTGGTGACCTATCACCCAGAGACCGCCGGCGGTGCCAGCCCTACGGAACAATTTCGTGCGTTGCTTTGCGCATTGGAAAGCTTTGAGCAGCTACATGTGATCTTTACAAAATCGAATGCGGATGCAGGTGGTGCCAGCATCAATGCCCTGATCGATGAAGCCTGTGCACAAAAGCCGGGGCGCTGGGCCGCTTTCACAAGCCTGGGGGTGCTGCGCTATCTTTCCGCTATGAAGTATGCCGCTGCTGTGGTGGGCAATTCATCTTCCGGAGTGGTGGAAACCCCCACGTTCCGTGTGCCCACAGTCAATATTGGCACGCGCCAGAAAGGGCGCATTATCTGTGATAACGTATTGTGCTGCAATGCTGACGAGCAGAGCATCCGCAGCGCAGTGGCCACGGTGCTGAGCCCGGCATTCCGCCGGAAAGCCGCCGGCGCCAAAAGCCCATATTATGGAGGCGAAACAGCCCGGCGTATTGTAGAGGCG
>CAMBHV010000048.1 GCA_945867255.1 uncultured Clostridia bacterium | reverse complement strand
GCAAGCCACTCTACGTAGAGAAACTCTACCGCGTGTAGAACAATAAAAACACGCAGAAGCCAACCGGCTTCTGCGTGATGAAATGTATTATTGGCCGCAGGCGGATTTGAACTGTGTCCAAATCTGAACATGAGCTTCTTCCGCTTCGGCAGAAACATTCTGGATCATTTCCGTCTCGCCGGAAAAATCTTCCGGAAGTGTCAAAAACGGCTGATATTCTTCCTCGATCAATTCGTCTGCCGCTTTGTTGGTGCAGTAATAGCCGAGATGCTCATAGCACTGCTTGGAAACTTCCGGGCGCAGGATATAGTCGATAAAAGCATATGCGGCATCCTTATTTGGCGCATTGGCCGGGATGAACTGCGCCATGATACCGAACCCGATGCCCTCAGAGGGATATACCACTTTCAAGTCCGGGTTGGCAAGGCAGGCCAGCGTAACCTGACTTGTATACATCACAGCGGCGGATACTTCACCGGAGAGCAGGTCGTCCTGCACATTATCGTCTTTGATCAGGCGAATGTTGGGCGCCAGTTCCATCAATTTCTCGCCAGCCTTCTCGATGGTAGCGATGTCTTCCGTGTTATAGCTTTCACCCAGTACTTTCAAAGCCATGCCATCGATCACGCGATAGTTGGCAACTACGGCAAGGGAATCCTGCAGCGCTGCATCCCACAAATCGGCGTAACCGTTGATTTCAATATCCACGGCAGAAGGGTCGTATACAATGGTTTGCACACCCGCGCCGTACGGTACGGTGTAGGCGTCCTCCGGGTCAAAGAACTGGCCCTGATAGATGGGATTCACGTTGCCGATGTTGGAGATCTTGCTTTTATCCAGTTCGGTCACAAGGCCTTCTGCAATGGCTGTTTCAATGATATAGTCATCTGCAATAACAACATCGTAATCACCGCCTTTGGCGGCTTCCAGCTTTGCCAGCATGGTTTCGTCCGTATCAAAGCTGGAATAATTCACTTTGTAGCCGGTTTCCTGGGTAAAGGCGTCCAGAACCTCCTGCGGGAACATCCCTTCCCATGTGTAAAGGTTTAGTTCGCCCTTCGTCTCGGCAGGCTGCGCGCCACATCCGGCGAAAAGGCCAAGCACAAGGCAAAGGCACAAGGCCAGAGCAGTTATTTTTTTCATCTTATTCCTCCTGTCTGCGCGCTTCCGCGAAACGCGGGCACGCGGTTTATGATATAAATACCCAAAACGGGCCGGCGCAGATGACGCCATGCCTGATTCAGCTTTTTTTACGCCCCAGCAGGGCAGAGACCGTCACTACCAAAATGGTAAAAGCCAGCATCAACGTGCACAGGGCATTGATTTCGGGCGTAACGCCTGTTTTCAGAGAAGTATACACCTTGATGGGCAGTGTGTTTACGTTGACACCCGTGACGAACAGGCTGATGATGACATCGTCAAAGCTCATGGCAAAACTGAGCAACATACCGGAGGCGATAGCAGGTGCGATCAACGGCAGCGTGATATCAAAAAACACGCGCGTCTCGCTGGCACCAAGGTCGCGTGCAGCCTCCGGCAGGCTTTTGTCCATTCCGACAAGGCGTGCTTTTACCAGCATGTAAATATAGGGGATACAGAATGCGGTGTGGCCAATGATCAGCGTTGTCATACCGAACGGTAGGCCCAGCAGCGAGAAAAAGGCCATGAACACCATGCCCAGGATGATTTCCGGCGTCATCATGGGCAGCATGGAAATGTACTCCACTACATTTTTGGTGCGCGCCGTGATTTTGGTAAAGCCCACGGCGCCCAGCGTGCCGATAATAGCCGCCGCCAGCGAGGAAGAAAGCCCCAACACGATGCTGTTCACCAGTGCTTCAAACATATCTTTGTCGCGAAACAGCGTTTCATACCAGCGCAAAGAAAAACCGCCCCATACGCTGGAGATTTTGCTTTCGTTGAAAGAATACACTACCACCAACACGATGGGCAGATAAATTACAAAAAGAATGATGCCAAGATAAATATTTGGCAGTTTCGTACGGTTTTTCATAGCAGGCCCTCCAGTTCGCTGGAGTGGGTGACGCGTTTGTACAGGCTGATCATCAGCGTGGTAAGCACCATCAATACAAGGCTCAGTGCGGCAGCAAAGGGCTGATTATGGGCTTTCATCAACTGATCCTGGATCAGGCTGCCCACCAGTACTACTTTATTGCCTCCCAGAATATCCGCGATAAAGAACAGCCCCATGGATGGGATAAATGTCAGAATAATACCGGACAAAAGGCCCGGCAGGGTCATCTTCAGGGTAACGGTATAAAAGGCGCGCAATGGCGATGCCCCGAGGTCGCGTGCAGCTTCCACAAGGCTCCAATCCATTTTTTCTGCACTGGAATATACCGCAAGAATCATGAACTGCAGCAGCGCATACACCATGCCCACTACCACAGCCGGATAAGTGTACAGCAATTTCAATGGGGAATCTGTAAGCCCAAGGCCCATCAAAATTTTGTCCAGCGAGCCGTTTGCCCGAAAGATGATGATCCATCCATACAAGCGAATCAAAGAGTTCGTCCAGAACGGGATCATGATCAAAAGCATCATGCGTTTTTTCCAGATGGCCGGCAGCTTTGCCATAAAATAGCCGAACGGATACCCGATCAATGTGATGAGAGCCGTGCTGGTAAGCGCCAGCTTGAACGATTCCACAAATGTTTGCAGGTAAACAGGCGTTAGAATATTTTTGTAATTATCCAGTGTGAAAGTATGCACGACACCCCACACCTCGGCGCGTTGCTGAAAGCTAAGCACAACCATATAGATAAGCGGGCCCGCCACAAACAGCAAAGTGAACAGATATAAAGGTGCCAGCATCAGCCAGATCCCTGCCCGGCTGCGGCCATGGTTTCTCATACTTGCGCCTCCGTGTGGGTATCCACAGGCACGGCGTTCTGGGCAGACCACGTTACACGTACCCCTTCGCCTGCCGAAAGGGCAATATCGATGCCATGACGTGAAGCAACCAGTTCGTCACCATTTTCCAGGGCCAGCGAGATGCGCAGCATGCCGCCTGCAAACGTCTTTTCCTTTACGGTTGCCGGAATACCGCCCTCTGTGCAGAACTCTACATGCTCGCTGCGTACGGCCAGTGTCACACCGTCTCCTGCGCCTTTGCCGCAGTTGCAGCAAAGTGCAGGGACTTGCCCGCCGGCGGTGTGCACTGTGAGAATGCCTTCCTCATTTTGTAACACCTGCCCCTTTACAATGTTGGCCGTGCCTACAAAGCGTGCTACAAAAGAGGTGCGCGGGCGGTCGTACACTTCGGCAGGTGTGCCTACCTGCTCGAAACGGCCCTCGTGCATGACAGCAATGCGGTCGGACATGTTCAGTGCTTCTTCCTGGTCATGTGTGATGTAAATAAAGGTAAGCCCAAGCTGCTTTTGCAGGCGCTTGAGCTCCAGCTGCATCTGACGGCGAAGTTGCAGGTCCAGCGCGCCAAGTGGCTCGTCCAGCAAAAGTACGCTGGGGCGGTTCACCAGTGCGCGCGCAATGGCTACGCGCTGGCGCTGCCCACCGGAAAGTTCGGCCGGCATGCGTGTGCCAAACCCATCCAGCTGCACCAGTTCCAGCGCCTGCTGCACCTGTGCCGCAATTTCAGTGCGAGGCATTTTTTTCAACTTTAGGCTGTAACCAATGTTGGCGGCAACGGTCATATGGGGAAACAGGGCATAATTCTGAAACACGGTATTTACATCCCGCTTTTCCGGAGGCGCAGCTGTCATGTCTGTGCCGCGCAGCAAAACACGGCCGGCATCCGGTGTTTCCAGCCCGGCAATGATGCGTAATGTGGTGGTTTTGCCACAGCCGGATGGGCCCAGCAAGGTGACAAATTCGCCATGCTGTACGCTCAGGCTCACCCCGTGTAACACACTTGTGCCGCCAAAGCTTTTTTCAATATGATCCAGTTCCAGAATGGTATCGCTCATGGGTTCTCCTTTTGCATAAAACCGTGCACGGCGTTTGCCGTGCCAACTTAACAAATCATTTTAAGTATAAACAATTTTCACAATTTAGGCAAAGGCTTTTTGCGGCGAAACAAGCGCGCGCACGAAAAAGTTTTATGGGTAAAACCGGCCAAAGTTGTGTAATTCCACCAAAATGGTATAGATAGGAGCAGGGCTGTTGCCAAGTAAGCTGCAGGGGTGTTCATTTTTCTATACGTATGATATAATGTGTCCACCTGATACATACAGACATACGGCGCAACGTGGTATATCCGCGTCAGCCGCCATGTGGGCGAAAGAAACGGAGGAGGCATTATGGAAAAGCTGCTGATCCTTGGGGCAGGCGGATATGGGCGCACTGTGGCGGAAGCAGTGTCGGGCCGGTTTGAGGTTGCCTTCCTGGACGATGCCTCACCTCTGGCAAAGGCTCCTTGTGAGAAATATGCACAGTTTTTGAATGAATACGCTTTTGCGTATCCCGCTTTTGGAGATAATGTGCTGCGGGCACATTGGCTGCAAAGGTTGAAGGCTGCGGGGTTTCGGCTGCCGGTTATCCGGCATATACAAAGTTTTGTGAGCCCCAGTGCGGTGCTGGCCCCTGGCAGCGTGGTACTTGCGATGGCTTGTGTAGGAACAGGCAGCGTGGTGGAAGAAGGCGCTATTGTAAACATTGGCGCTATTCTGGACCATGACTGCGTACTGGGTGCGTGTGCACATCTTGCGCCGGGCGCGGTGGTGAAAGCAGGCAACCGTGTGCCGGCACAGGCCAAAATAGATTCCGGATGCGTGCTGGCACGCGTACCGGTGGCCGGAAAGGGGAATGGCGTACATGTCTGAATTGCTGATCATAGGCTGCGGCGGCCTTGGCCGCATGGTAGGCGAAGTAGCTTTGGCCACAGGAAACTGGAGCGGGGTGCGTTTTCTGGATGACGCAGTGCGTGGTGAGGCTGTAGCAGGGAAATGCGTAGATTATACGGAACTGCGTGCAGCCTATCCGGAGGCGGTGGCTGCTTTTGGGGAGAACCGCCTGCGTTTGGCCTGGACGGAAAAGCTGATGGCCGCCGGCTATCATGTGCCATGTATCGTGCACCCTACGGCGATCGTCAGCCCTACCGCGCAAATGCAGGAAGGATGCCTTGTGATGCAGGGTGCCATTGTGAATACAGCAGCCAGGTTGGGGCGCGCCTGCCTTGTAAACGCCGGTGCACTGGTGGATCATGACGCCGTGTTGTCGGATGGTGCACATGCCAACCTGCATGCCACCATTAAGGGCTGGGCACACCTGGAAGAGTGCCGCCACACAGAGGCAGCAGAAGTGGTAGCGCCAGAACGGCGCGCGATTCCTGGCGTAAAGGCGGGAAGCCCGCTGGAGGAGGCATTATATGCCTTCAAGCTGGGGGAAAAGGCAAGCTATGTAAAGCCCTTTGGCGCCGGGCATATCAACGACACGTATGCAATTTATATAGGCGAAGGGGCCGGCGAACTGCGGTATGTGATGCAGCGCATCAATACGGCCGTGTTCAAAAAACCGCTGGAAGTGATGGAAAACATTTTCGGGGTCACAGAATATCTGCGCCGGCAGATTCTTGCGCGCGGCGGCGACGCGGACCGCGAGACACTAAGTTATCTGAAAACAAGGGCCGGCGAGCCATATTATGAAGATGCCGATGGAAGCCCTTGGCGTTGCTACAACTTTATTGCAGATTCTGTTTGTATTGAAAGTGTGCGTACCGCGCAGGATTTTTACAATTCCGGCAAAAGCTTCGGTGCGTTCCTGTGCGCACTGGAAGCATATCCGGCGGATACGCTGCACGAAACCATTGAAAAGTTTCATGACACCCGCAAACGCCTGGCAGATTTTGACACAGCCCTTGCACGAGATGTGAAAAACCGTGCGCGTCGGGCAAAACCGGAGATCGCTTTCGTGCAGGCACATCGGGCAGACTGCCCTGTGTTGATGGACCTTCTGGAAAAAGGCGAGTTGCCTTTGCGTGTGACGCATAACGATACCAAGCTGAATAATATTCTGTTTGACGAAAAAACAGGCGAGGGCCTGTGCGTGATTGATTTGGACACCATCATGCCTGGCCTCGCGCTGAACGACTATGGGGATTCTATCCGTTTTGGTGCCTCTACAGCAGCGGAAGACGAACCGGATCTTTCCAAAGTGCATTTCAGCCTGGAACTGTTTGAAGCATATACAAAGGGATATCTGGAGGCTGCAGGCAGCGCCCTGACACCGAAGGAAAAACAATATCTGCCCTGGGGCGCAAAACTGATGACGCTGGAATGTGGCATTCGCTTTTTGACAGATTATCTGGAAGGCGACAGCTATTTCCGCGTGACGCATGCTTCCCATAATCTGGAGCGGTGCCGTACACAGTTTAAGCTGGTGGCGGATATGGAGGCGCATTGGCAGGAAATGCTTGCCATTGTGCAGAAATACAGCTGACAGGCCCGGTGTCTTTTGGACACCGGCTGCAAGATATAGAGAGGGGATACGATTATGGCACATATCGAAACACAATGTCTGCATGAAGGCTACAAACCAGGCAATGGCCAGCCGAAAGCAATGCCCATTTATCAAAGCACCACATATACATATGACTCTACCAACCATATTGGCCAGCTGTTTGATCTGACTGCGGACGGACACATGTATTCACGCATCTCTAACCCCACCGTAGGTTTTGTGGAAGAAAAGATCGCGGCGATGGAAGGTGGCGTGGGGGCACTGTGCACGACGTCCGGCCAGGCTGCCAGCTTGCTTTCCATTCTGAATATTGCAAAAGCGGGGGATCATTTCATCTCTGCCTCCACCATTTACGGCGGAACGGTGAACCTGTTTGCGGTTACCTTGAAGAAATTTGGCATTGATTGCACATTTGTGGATGCCGATGCCCCTGTTGACCAGTTGCAGAAAGCTTTCCGCCCGAACACGAAGGCTGTATTCGGTGAAACCATTGCAAACCCGGCGATTGCGGTGTTTGACATAGAAAAATTTGCCAAGCTGGCGCACGCAAACGGCGTACCGCTGATCGTGGATAACACGTTTGCCACGCCGGTGCTTTGCCGCCCGTTTGAATGGGGTGCTGATATCGTAGTGCATTCCACCACGAAGTATATGGACGGCCATGCCGTTCAGGTGGGCGGTGCACTGGTGGATTCCGGCAATTTCAACTGGGAAAACGGCAAGTTTGAAGAGCTGTGTACACCGGATGAAAGTTATCACGGCGTCACGTACACAAAACAGTTTGGAAAGGCTGCCTACATTACCAAAGCGCGCGTGCAGCTGATGCGGGATTTTGGGATGTATCCGGCTGCGCATACGGCCTTTTTACTGGATCTGGGCCTGCAGACGTTGGCGGTTCGCATGGAACGCCACTGCCGTAATGCAGAACAGGTGGCGCAGTATCTGGCTGCACGGAGCGAAGTGGAATTTGTCAACTATCCTACTCTGGAAAGCAGCCCCTATGCGGCGTTGGCGAAAAAATATCTGCCGAAAGGTTGCGCGGGTGTGATCTCGTTCTCCGTAAAAGGAGGGCGCGAGAGCGCCGTGAAATTTATGGACAGCTTGCAATTGGCAAATAATGTGGTGCATGTGGCTGATATCTGCACATGTGTGCTGCATCCGGCGTCTTCCACACACCGGCAGCTTACCGATGAACAACTGGTAGCCGCAGGGATCACGCCGGGGTTGATTCGTCTATCCGTGGGCCTGGAGCATATCGACGATATCCTGGCAGACCTGGAAAAGGGATTTGCGGCGTTGCACCAGTGAGAATAGGCGCGGGTGCGTTGGCAGAAAGACGAAAAAAAACATAAAAATATAGTAAAACATCCAAAAAAGGGAACGAGCGCATATTTGCCCGTTCCCTTTTGATTTTGCTGTGATATAATCGTTTACATAGTTTACACATCCCGTTACATTACGGGCTGTGCATAAAAATCGGCCTGCGATTTTTATTTATCGAACTACAGGCACGGTTTGCACAAGGCTGACAATGTCATTCTGCAGAGTATGAAGAAACTCCTGCCCCGGTTGCCCAAGCGGTGCCTTCCGTATGGCAATATCTCGATAGCAGTTTTC
>CAMBHV010000047.1 GCA_945867255.1 uncultured Clostridia bacterium | reverse complement strand
CCGGCCTGTACGGCCAATGCGGTGGGTGTAATATTCATTGGAGGGCGGCACATCATAATTGAACACTGCATCTACATCTGTCACATCAATGCCGCGCGCCGCCACATCCGTAGCCACCAATACCGCCAATTCGCCCGCCTTGAATCTTGCCATGATTTTGTTGCGCTCCGCCTGCGAAAGATCTCCATGCAGGCAATCCACATCAAAATTCAACCGCGCAAGCTGATTGGAAAGCATAGCAGTGGTATATTTGGTGTTACAGAATATCATGACGCGGGAATACCCTTCTTTGATGATAAGTTCTGTCAGATCTGCCAATTTATTGCGCCCTGTGGTAAGAATCATATATTGGTCAATCTTCGGTGCGCTTTCCTGTACAGGTTGCACGGTAATTTCCTCTGCGTCACGCTGATACAACCAACCGATATCCATTACCTCCCGGCTGATGGTGGCGCTGAACATAGCCAGGCGTTGCTTGGACTTGATCGCATCCAGAATTTTACGGACATCTTTATAAAAGCCCATATTCAACATCTCATCCGCTTCGTCCAGAACAATGTCTTTCACATGCGAAGTATCGATGCTGTGCCGATTCATGTGGTCCTGAAGACGGCCAGGCGTTGCCACCACGATTTGTGGGCCTTTTTTCAGCTGCTCCACCTGTTTTGCCATGTTGGCGCCACCATATACACATACAATGCGGATATCCGGGTAAAAATGGGCCAGGTTCCGTAAATCTTCTGTGATCTGCTGGGCAAGTTCGCGCGTAGGCGCCATCACCACCGCCTGCGGGACGCGCTGATCCTGTTGCACCCCTAAAATCAGCGGGATCCCAAATGCACAGGTTTTCCCGGTGCCGGTAGGCGCTTTCGCAATCACATCCCGCCCATCCAACATGGGTGGGATGGCCTTTTCCTGCACTTCCGTCAGCTCCGTAAAGCCCATGCGCTCCACGGCCTTATGAATTTCCACCGGCACATCCAGTTCGGTATATTTCATTCATTTCTCCCCTTGAAACTATGTACTTTTACCGTGTTCTATCATACCACAATGCCCTCAAAAAGAAAACGCCCACACCGGCTGACCGATGTGGGCGCATATCATTTCAAGCCAAGCTTACGCTTCATGGTATCACTGGGTTTGAAGCCAGGCGCCTGTACAGGGGCCAGCCTTGTCTGCTGCCCCGTTTTGGGGTTCACATAGGTTTTTTCCCCACGTGAGCGCATCTCAAAACGACCGAAGCCCGCAATGGTCACCTTTTCGCCGCGCTGCAGCGCTTCCAGCACAAGCTGTTCCGCTGCATCCAACACTCGCGCAGCCTGGCTTTCCGGCAGCCCTGCGCGCACTGCGGCCGCTGCCACCAGCTGGCTTTTCGTCATATGGGGCTCCCCCCTTTCCGTAGTCTTATTTCAGTGCCATTTTTCGGCTGCCCGGCTTAACCAAAGGCAGCTTACCCTCAGCGCATACAGGGCATTCTTCCGGAGCCCAGTTGGGAAGATCCAGCTGAAGAGCGCTGGCTACCACCGGCAGAGGGCTGGTGCCTTTTGAGCGATCTACCACACAGGCAATTCCCACCACGATGCCGCCGTGTTCCTCAATGATCTTCGCCGTCTCCAGGCTGGATTTACCCGTGGTGACAACGTCTTCCATGATGATGCAGCGCTCGCCTTCATGAATCTCAAACCCACGGCGCAATGTCATGACATTGTCCACACGCTCGGTAAAGATCGCACGACGGCCAATCTGCCGGCCAATCTCATACGCATACACAATGCCACCCATAGCCGGGCCCACCACCACATCGATGTTCAGCTCTTTCAACTTTTCCGCCACCGGCGCCAACACCTGAGCCGCTTTATCCGGGTACTGCTGTAATTTTGCCATCTGACAATAGGCATTTGAATGACGGCCCGAAGAAAGCAGGAAATGCCCTTCTAAAAAAGCACCTGTTTCTTTCAGAATATCCAGTTTTTCGTTCATTTTCTTTTCTTCCTTTCCTTGTATACGGCAGGCATTACAGCGCCGCGCCGCGAATTTCATCCAGTGTTTTTACACCATTTTTATCCATCCAAGCTGCTATGCCGCGGGCAACTTCCTCACAGGCATGCGGGTTTGCGAAACTGGCCGTACCCACCTGCACGGCAGTTGCACCCGCCATGATAAATTCCAGTGCATCTTCGGCTGTAGCAATGCCGCCAAGCCCCACCACCGGAACATGAACCGCCTTACACACCTGATATACCATGCGCAGCGCAATTGGCCGGATTGCCGGGCCGGAAAGCCCCGCAAATACGTTTTGGAACACAGGCCGACGCGTGGAAATATCAATTGCCATGGCCTGAAATGTGTTTACCAGGCTAAGGCCATCCGCCCCGGCTGCTTCGCATGCAAGCGCCATCTCTGTGATATTTTCCGCATTTGGGCTCAGTTTTACCACCAGCGGTTTTTTCGTACACGCACGCACGCGCGATACGACCTCTTTGGCACTTTCCGCGCGAATGCCATAAGCAATGCCGCCCGCCTTTACATTCGGGCAGGAGATGTTCAGTTCGATCAGGTCCACGTCCGTGGCATCCAGAAGACGTGCACCCTCCTCATAGGTATCGATCGTGCTGCCACCCAGATTGGCCATAGCCGCCGGGCCAAGGCGCTTCATGGCTGGCAATTCCTGTTCGATAAAGTGCCGCACGCCGGGGTTTTGCAAACCAATGGAATTGATGAGCCCTGCCGGTGTTTCATACAACCGTTCGCCCTCGTTGCCAGCTTTGCCCTCCAAAGTAAGGCCTTTTCCCGAAATGGCCCCCAGCCAATGCATATCTACAATGCGCGAAAACTCCTGCCCAAAGCCAAATGTACCCGAGGCCGCAATCACAGGGCTTTGCAACGGCACACCACAAAGTGTTACATGCAGATCAGCCAAAGAATACACCTCCCTCAAACACGGGCCCCTCCTTGCAGATGCACACCAGTTCGCCCTTTTCTGTTTTACAGGTGCACCCAAGGCACGCACCCAGGCCGCAGGCCATTTTGCGCTCCATGCTCACATAGCACTTCACACCGGCAGCCAGGCACTTTTTGGCCGTAGCGCGCATCATGGGTTCAGGCCCGCAGATATATACTACATCGTACTGAGCCGGCTCCAGCAGTTCTGTAACAAAACCATGGTGGCCATAGCTGCCGGTATCGGTGGCTACCCGCACGTTTCGGCCACCGCGTGCAAAATGGGCCAGACGATAGGGTTCATCGCGGAACCCCAGAAGGCATTCTGTCTGCACACCCGCAGCCGTGAGCTGCTCGGCAAGGTAAAACAGCGGTGCCGTGCCAATGCCTCCACCCACAACGGCCACATGACGCCCCTCTATGGGAAATCCGTTTCCCGCCGGGCCGGTAAGCTGTACCGTGTCACCCTGTTTTAGTGCCGCCAGTTTCTGCGTACCGTTTCCCTTTACCTGGTACAGAAAGCTCAACGCACGCGTTCCTTCTTCATAATGATGCACACTGATGGGGCGCGAAAGCAACGGCGGCTCATCCGCGCGCCAGGCGCGCAACATATAAAACTGGCCCGCTTTGGGTTTGTCATATTGCGGTGGCAGATACACCGTAAGCAGAAAAATATCCGCAGCCTGCTGGCTGTTTACCAGAACACTGGCCTCAAAGTTTTGCGCAGGCATCGGCAATAGCCTCCTTCATCTTCACGCACTCGTTGTAAGCCGCCTGGGCAAATGGCACGCCCTCCTGTTTTTTGTAGGCCAGCAGCACACCACGGCTGGAATTCACCACACCACCATTGCCTGCGCTAAGATACTGTGCAATGTCCTGTGCAGTGCCACCCTGTGCACCGTAACCAGGGATCAGGAAGAATGTGTCGCGATAACGGGCACGAATTTCTTTGGCCTCTTCGATGTGCGTACCGCCAATGACAAGCCCCAGGGAGGAATAGCCGTGCTGGCCCACATATTCCTTGCCCATAGCGTTCAGTTTATCTCCTACCATGTCGTATACATGGCGGCCATCGGCCAGCTGTTCATACTCAAAGTCTTTCGCACCGGGGTTCGAGGTACGGCACAGTACAAACACACCCTTGCCCTGATCGCGCATATACTGCGTATATGGGGCAATGGAATCCAGCCCCATGTAGGGGGCCAAAGTCATCCAGTCCACTTCCAGATCGCCCGTAAAATGAGCCTTTGCATACATTTCTGCGGTTTTGGCAATATCACCGCGCTTCACGTCTGCAATTACGGGCAAATCGTTCTTGCGCAGATATTCCACCGTTTGCTGATAGGCACGCAAGCCGTCCAGCCCAAGCGCTTCATAATAGGCAATCTGCACTTTGAAACAGGCTGCCACTGCTTTGGTGGCTTCAATCACTTCACGGTTGAAGCGAAAAACATTTTCGCCTGCCGTTAACTCCGGCTTTGCAAAGCCTTCGGGAAGATAAGAGGGGTCTGTATCAAGGCCCACACATACCGGGCCGCGCTGTTGTACGGCCTCATATAAACGATCTACTTGCAGCATATCTCATTCTCCTTTTCTATCTTCGATTGGCTTTGATTTATTCCTGATATGTGATAACGCCCTGCTTTACCGTAGTTTTCACCTTGCCGCACAGGCGCAGGCCCGCATATGGCGTATTGTGACTTTTTCCGGCAAAATCATCGGGGTCTACAAGATACTCTTCCTGGGGTGCCACCAGCACCACATCGCCGTCAAATCCTTGTTCAAGCAAGCCCTTATTCAGGCCCAGGATAGCCGCAGGCGTTTTTGACATCATGCGGCTCAATCTGGCAAGCGGCATACCATGTTCCCGGCACAGTTTCGTGTAGCACACGGAAAATGCCGTTTCCAGGCCCACGCACCCAGGCGCGCCGTTTTGTTTATCCTGAGGGGTATGAGGTGCATGATCCGTAGCGATGGCGTCCACCTTGTCTGCCAACATGGCAGCAATCAACGCATCCACATCCTCCTGCTGGCGGATAGGAGGATTTACACGAAAATCATCATGACAGAACCAGATATGATGTGGCGTCACCTCAAATGTCACATTTAAGCCACGGCGTTTTGCCGTTAAGATATCTTCCAGTGCCTCTTTTGTGCTGACATGGCACATGTGCAATTTTGCTCCAGTGGAAGCCGCAAGGTAAAGATTTCTCGCGGTTTCCAGGTTCTCTGCCAGGCGGTAATCGATGGCAGAAAGGTCCATATCCTCTGCATGGCTCATCACAGTGAGCCCCTTTTCCGCCGCGATGCACATAGCCTCGTACATCACCTTCGACTCCCGTACACCCTTTCCATCCTCACTGATAAAGCGCAAATTTTTCGGCAGTGCGCGCAAATGCCCAACTGTTTTTCCGTCAAAATCTTTTGTGATGGACACACACTGGTTCACATCACACAAACCCACGCGTTTTGCCTCGTCCATAACACTTTGGGCAATAGCGCCCGAAGAGCATACCGGTTTTGTGTTGGGCATGCAATTGACGAAAGTATAGCCTCCGCGGGCTGCCGCACGGCTGCCCGTTTCCACAGTCTCCTTGTGCTCCAGCCCCGGCGTGCGAAAATGCGTGTGCAGGTCGATGAAGGCCGGCATTGCCACAAGGCCGTCAGCATTCAGAACTTGCTCCCCATCCTCTGCGTGCAAGCCCTGACCCACAGCGGCAATCTTCCCGTCGCGAATCAGAATATCCCCCTCGCGCTCTCCAGTGGCATCTACCAGCTTTGCATGTTGGATCAGCATGATATCTCTCCTTTTCAAACCCATGCGTCGGGTGGCCCCGCACGCAAAAAAAAGAACTTTTCCACAAAAAAGGAAAAGTTCAAACAATAAGGCATTGAAAACGCACAGTTCTTTTGTTTCGCAGGCACTGCGCCATTCTTGCTTCCTCCGCCTTTCTATATATTTCCTCGTATTTTAGCACGTTATTCCTCGGCTTGTCAACGTTTTCCGGCAGGAAAATGCACCCCCGGCACAGAACTTGCACCTGGGGGTGTCCCCGTTCGTTTTTCCTTTCGTTAAACCTCGCCGAATCCTGCATCCACCAGGCTGATCAGCGTATCCACCGCGCTTTGCTCATCTTCGCCTTCGGCGCTGATTTCTATCCGGGTACCTTGTCCCATTCCCAGCGTAAGGATGGAAATGATAGATTTCGCGTTTCCCGGATCACTTCTGCCCTCACTTGAGAGGTTACGCACGAACACTTTGCTTTCAAACTGCTTGGCTGTGTTGGCAAATTGCGCGGCAGGGCGAGCATGCAACCCGGTGGGGTTGCACACGGTGGTTTCCTTTTTATACATCTTCATATCCTCCCTTTCCTGCTTCATCACATAACACTGCCCGTACTTCGGCCTCACTGACACACTTTAGAACACGCTCTGCCAGGGATTGCATCTGCGCCAGCGTCATGCTGGCCAGCGCCTGTTTCACTGGCGCAAGGCGGGAAGCGTTCATGGAAAGGCGCCGTAACCCAAGGCCTACCAAAATGGGTACTGCCCGATCGTCACCGCCCAGTTCTCCACATACGCAAAGGGGCTTTCCCGCCTGTTCAAACGCCTGTGCCGCCATGCCGACAAGGCGAAACAGCGCCGGATGCCAGTTTTGATGGTACGGTGCCACCGCAGGATTCATGCGGTCTGCCGCTGTAAGATACTGGCACAAATCGTTCGTTCCGATGGAGGCAAAATCCACCTCACGCGTCAGCTCCGGCGCCATCAATGCAAGGGAAGGCACCTCGATCATAGCGCCTATCTTTACGCGGCCTGCCTGCACCCCTTTCTGTGCCAGCTGGCTACGCGCCGTTTCCACAAAAGTCTTTGCCCGGCAAACATCTTCTATAGAACTAGCCATAGGAAACATTAACCACAAATTGCCGTGCACTGCAGCGCGAAGTGCGGCGCGAAGCTGAGTAAGGAATATCTCCGGGTTCTCAAAACATAGCCGCAATGCACGGCTGCCCAAAAGAGGGTTATCCTCCCGGGGAGCCCGGAAATAACGCAGCGTTTTGTCACCACCGATATCCAGTGTGCGCAGCACCACCGGACGTGAGTCAAAAGTGCGCAGCACCTTTTTATACTGTTCCACCTGTTCGTCCTCAGTTGGGAAATGGTTCGCATTCATATACAGAAACTCTGTACGCAGCAAGCCCACAAAACCGGCATACCGGGCGGCCGCCAATTCTTCATCGGCCGCGCCGCCAATGTTCAAACCAAGGTCTATTCTGACGCCATCCTTTGTAAGTGGCTCTTTGTCAATCCAGGCAGTTGCCTCTTTCATCTGTTTCTGCCATGCTCCGCGTGCAGCCTTCGCCACAGCCAGTTGTTCGGGTGTTGGCTGTGTTTCCAACGTACCGGCCTCGGCGTCCAGCACCGCCATTTCGCCGCACCGCGCAATCTGCATCAGGTTCGCCACGCCCAGTACAGCGGGAATGCCCCAACTTTTTGCCAGGATGGCGGAATGGCTGGTGGCGCCGCCCATTTCTGTAACGATTCCCAGCACATTGGCCTTATCCATAGTAGCGGTGTCGGATGGAAGCAACTCCTTTGCCGCCACAATCACCGATTGCTCCAGGCAGCAAAGGCCGCGCTCCGGCATGCCTTGCAAAATGCGCAGCAGACGCAACTTTACGTCGAAAAGATCCGCTTCGCGCTCACGGATGAGTGCGTCCGGTACGCTGCCCAGTACGGCGCGGCAATTCTCATATACCTGTTCCACAGCCCACTGCGCCGTCCACTGCTCACCTTTGATTCCTGCCAAAATTTCCTCATCTATTACTTCGTCATCCAAAATTTCCATATGTGCCTGGAAGATGGAAGCCTTGTCCTCATCCAGGTGTTCACACACCCGTGCCAGCTCTTCACGGGCGGCACGTTTGGCAGATTGATATAGCGCTGTCTGCCCGGATATATCCTCGCTATGTTCTGCACAAAGCGGTTCCGGCATAAATGGCTCGTAACAATATAAAGGGCCCACAGCTACGCCACAGGAAACGCCGATTCCGTGATATACCATGCCATCCGCTCCTTAAACTCTTTAAAAGCATATAATGTGGGGGCGAACAAAACTTCCGGCCAGAAAGATCTTTTCATCATAATAATGCACATATATCTTATTTGCAAGCACAAGGTAATATGTGTGCGGCATTGCACCACTGGGTTAAACTGGAACCTTGCACCACGTCAGCTTTTGCCCTATAATAAATCACAAAGCGGCGGGGCAGCGTAT
>CAMBHV010000046.1 GCA_945867255.1 uncultured Clostridia bacterium | reverse complement strand
CAGTTTAACAGATTTTTGGGGAATTTGCGACTGCACTTACAGGGTACTACTCCAATGGGATTTTGGCGTGTATGCCCTTTGTGGCTTGTTTGGCAGTGACCAGGGAACGTGCGGTGGCGTAAGAAAAAAACATTCCCTTATCGGTTAAGCCGTTAATAACACTATTTGTGTATTCTGATGTTGTTCCGTTTCTTCTTAGCAGTGTACCGTCTAAATCAGACACATATAAAGTGTTCATCTTTATCCTCTTTTCAAGCTTGGTTGGCCAAGGCTGATTTTATCATTTTAATATGCCGTTTTCTGAAAGGGCTATGATTACCTGTGGAACAGCGATGCCCCGATACGCCCCGCAGCAGGGGCCTGCCCTTCAAAGCCCACGCACCGGCTGGGGCGGGCATTCACCGCCCAGTCCAGCATGGGCTGGGCGGCGCTGGCGGTGTCCAGGCAGGTATCCAGTGCCAGCGCGTCTTCCCAGGCGCGGTTGAGAAATGCCACCTCCCGCCGTCCGTGGGTGCGGGTGAACTGCACTTCACCGGCCGTTTGCAGGTAAGTGTCAATTTCCGCCAGGGAAAAGCCGGCGGCAGCCAGGCTGTCCGTCAGGCCGATGCGAAATAGCTCAGATAGGTTAGCCCAAAGAAACCCCGGCACATCAAAACGGATAAAGGTATACCTGCTGTGGCAGTGCACAGCCAAAAGGCATTTGCGGCCATGCAGCTCGATGATGTGTAAATCCCAACAGAAAGATCGATCGGCTTCGCTGCCGTAGGGCGGCGGCTTTTGATGCAAAAACCGCTGTAAGGGAAAGGTCAACCCCAGCTCCATCACGGCACCTCATGAGGAATAACAATCTTCTCTACCCGGATGAAGCCCCTCGAAACCTGCGCCTGCATCAGGGTGATCTCTTGGTGGAACCGTCGCGGCCCGCAGCTGCCGGGGTTGAGCCAAAGTACACTTCCGCGCTGCTCTTCGCTGTATTTGTGGGAATGGCCGAATACCACTACGTCCACTCCGTCCAGGCCTGCCGGAATGTCCTTCTTGTTATGAACCATATAAAACCGTATGCCTTCCAGGGTCACGGTCAGATCGTGAGGAATGGCCGCGGCCCATTCTTTGTCATTGTTGCCCCGCACCACATACAGTGGCGCGAAGGAGGAAAGCTTATCCACTACCGCCTGGGAGTTGATGTCCCCAGCGTGGAGGATGGCATCAGCGGATTGCAGAATCTCCAGCACCGCCGGCCGCAGCAGGCCGTGGGTGTCGGAGAGAATGATGATGTTCATAAATACCTCCCTGTTTGTATTCAGAGGTTGCCGTAAGCGCCGACCCAGCCGGCCGCTCGCTTTAGGAACTCCGCGTAGCCATGGGTCCGGATGTACATGATAGACTGTTGGTATTTCCCGTATTTGTACCCGGGGTGGTTGTGGAATGCCCGGACGGTGGGGCAGCCGTCGTAACCGGCACAATCGGCACAGCTGGCCTGCCCCTTGTTTATGCAGCATATTTTGATTTTACATTTTGCTTTTTTCAAATCACGAAGGCCTTCGGCATATCCCGCTTTGCATCCCTTACAGGTTTTGCGGTATTCCCGGCAGGTTTTGCAGTATGCTCCACAGCAGCCGATTTCAAGCGTGTCCACCAGGCATCGTCCTCCTTCTGGAGTTGTTATATTCTACACAGCCGGAAACAGTCGCTCCAGGAACAAGCCAGCATGAAATCTATACAGCGGTGCAAGATATCCGCATGCTCTGGGCGAACAAGGAACCAGTAATATCGCAGGGAAGTGCGGGTGAATTTCAGCCCCAGCCCCTTTGCATCTTTTATGCGCTCGTCCTGCAGCAGTTTGTTGTGCTGGTCCATATAAAAACTGTCTGGGCGGCGGGCTTTGTGCTGGTAGTAAATGACGCTGGCCCCCTGCCGGTAGTAGTCATATAGTTCTCCCGCAAGCACATATTTGTTGCCTCTTTTGCTCCGCCGGGCCGAGGGCACCATCAGGCCGTTGTCCGGGTCAGCAAAGACAATATCGCAGCCGTCCAGCTTTTTCAGTGCCTGGCGATGCCAGTCGGCGCGCGTTTCCGCACGTTTCCGGAAAGATACGTCCCTAAAATCCAAGGGCTCGTTATAAAAAACAGCATCCAGAATGTCAGGGGATTCCAGAGATTCCACCCGCCGCTGCCCGCTGTTCACGATATGTGCCAGTGCGTCCCATAACAATGGGTCGCATGCCCGATAAGAGCCTTTGCCTGAGGCTTGAACATACTGAATGAATTTTCCGTCTTCGTTGTGATTTTCGTTAGGGATTCGATACCAGTTGACGCCCACGTGCAGCCCAGCCGAGGCCAAGCTGCGCAGCAACCCAAGCTTGCCGTAATCTCCAATATCGCCAGCGTAACGATCTTGCATAAAATGCCCTCCTTCAGCTTGGAAGACGTATGGTGGATATGCGGTTTGTTTCGGTGACTGTGTCTGTTTGATATTATACAAGTTTTATCGGATGTGTGCCAGCCTGCGTTACGGTTACCGGGTGTTTCCAAAGGCCGGTTTCCCTCTGAAAAAGAGCGGTGTATTGCCGAAATCATTCACGTCTTCTATAATGAGAATAAATCAGTGAGGGAGATGTATAGATGGTAGAAGTAGTGGCGGCCCTGATTTGGGACAAAGATAAGTTTATGATCTGCCAGCGCCCGGCCCACAAGGCCAGGGGCCTTTTGTGGGAGTTCGTGGGCGGCAAGGTGGAACCCGGTGAGACAAAGCAGCAGGCTCTCATTCGGGAGTGCCGGGAAGAGCTGGCCATTACATTGGATGTGGGTGACGTGTTCATGGACGTGACCCATGAATATCCGGACCTGACAGTGCATCTGACTCTTTTCCATGCTGCGATTCGGGAGGGAGTGCCCAAAAAGCTGGAGCACAACGATATCCGCTGGATTACGGTGAACGAGATCAACCAGTATGAGTTCTGCCCGGCAGATGAAACAATTTTAAATAAGCTTCGTTCAGAGTGCTGTTGATTATGCAATGCTACAAATTAAGAATGGTGTTGTAAAAAGGGAATCACACCTTATTATCTCGCGTAAGAAACGTATCGCCTCGTTCGTTAAGAACGAGGCAATACAATTATGATTTAAATTTTATAGAATTGATTATTTGTTTTTTAATAACCTCTTTCAATTTCATGTGGCATAATTTTTCACTACGGCATTGATTTTCTTCCGAGCAAAATCTCGAATCACTGGACATGCATCACTTTGAGCGCTTTAGTCATCAACCCTATTTGTGAATGAGACATTACCAATAATAAATTGTGATAAAGTGTATGGTGCGGTGCTAGTACTTGGCTTCGGGGGAATATCTCACCCATAATCTCGAGCATACCAAGATATCTGCCTCCAACCATCAGTTTAGTTTCATCAAAACCACGGCTAGATGATTGTTGGAAGAAATGGATTCAACTGCTCTTGCCTTTTTTACGACTCTAGCGGCGCAATCCTCTATAAGGCTAGGCACCTTTTTATTCAACTTGCTTATAGGGAAGAGAGACTTTGCTTCTCTAAAGAGTCTCGATGCTGTTCTTCACATGCTAGGTATCGCCTGTTAGATACGTTTCGTTTCAATGAGAATCTGTTCGAGGCTGTGTTCTTGACGACAATAACGTCCAACGGCGATGTTCTTAACGGAATGTCCTGAAGTCTGGGGCTTTGAGAGTGGTATCCCTAGATTGATGGTGATATAGAGGGGTGCTTTAATCGTACGGAGTAGCTTGGTTTATTGACCTCTAAAAAATTCTATGAGATGTCCCTTGATAACTTTTTCGTGCAGCTATACAATATTTTTGAGATGGATCACTATTTCCTTTCAGGAGGTTTGTCGCAACTTCATTCTATTAGAGATTTGTAAACTATGTCCCTTATTTCATATAAAATAGAGAAGTTTCGTAAATAACCTTATAGGAACAGATAGGATAAAACCGTGCCGGTGCTTAAACAGCGCCGGCACGGTTTTACGTATGATATAAGTTGTTTAATCCATTGCGCCAAGGTATTTGACATAATCTTCTTCCGTGATGTCGGGTTCGAGGAAGCAGTCGTCCGGTTCATCGTTAGGAACAAAATCTCCCAAGGTATCTTCAGTAATCATAACAGAATCGATTTCCACAAATTTGGGAAGTTCATAGCCGCGAACCGCACGGATGGCAGCATCAATTGTCATTGCACCCATCCAGTTAGGGTGTACAATTCCCATGGATTCGAAAGACGGATCGATTTCTTTCGCTTCACTCCAAGTGCGCAAGAAGGCGTTATAGTTGTCACCGGGAACAGGAACGGGGTCCATGCCTTTTTCCAGCATAACACTTAACGAAGCTAATCCCTGGACACCCGATAGGGCCAGAACACCATCGATATCGGGATTTGCTGTGAGAACTGGCAGGATGGCTTGTTTCGCGGGCCCCGCATTGTATTCTGCATTTACTTCCGTTACTACATTGATATCGGGATACTCTGCCAATACTTCCATGGCGCCTTCCCGACGCAACTCCGAGCAGGAAATACCGGCAGGACCGTTAAAAACAATGATGTCGCCTTTTCCGTCAAGCTGTTCAACTAGCCAACGAGCATATTTTTTGCCCACTTCAATATCGCTGGGGCAAATTTTGCAAGTGATTTTATCGGTGTCTGGAAGACCGTCAGTCGCAATTACTCGGATTCCCTGCTCTTCAGCTTTTTCCAGAACGGGGTTCAAAGCGGTGGCAGAGCCAGCGATAACAACAATGGCATCTACTCCCTGAGAAATAAAGTTTTCAATCTGAGAAATCTGAGTAGCGGTATCGCCATTAGCATTGGCTTGGATTAGCTCGTCTACAACACCCTGCTCTTTCCAATAATTGAACCGCTCTTCCGCTTTGGCATAAGTTGTTTGCTGCCAGGTAGGGGACATATAAATAGTGGAGTAACCGATTGTAATAGGGTCTTCGGAACCACTGGAATCGTTGGTTTCTGTGGTAGCAGCCGATGATGGAGCAGAAGTTGCTGAAGAGGGACTAGAGTTGGAACATCCGGTTAAAAGGCTCAAACCCATAAGTATGGCAAGAAATGTTGCAATATACTTTTTCATAATAAACCCCTTTCATTTTGGCAGATAAATTCATTGCTATTGTCTATGGCCGATCCGCACAAAACAGCTTAATTTGCACCTCCTTTTAAGTAGTTAATAATTTTGCGGAATATCGGTCATAGAGAAAATTCGTTCGGCTGTTTCAAGAATGCTGTATCCTCGATTGAGTAAAAATGGCCCGTGGGATGGGAAAATGGATTGAGGGTGCATTCTGGCAATGGTTTTAATGCTTTCAAAATATTCCGGGATGGAAGAATCCCATAAGTTCTGTACAGCAATCTTTCCTTTGGCAAATATCAAATCGCCTGAAAATAGGTGTTTCTGTGAGTTGGATTCTACAAGATAACAAGCATGACCGCTACAATGTCCGGGTGTGGCAATAGCGGTAATTGTTGCATTGCCGACATGGCACGGAATTTCGGGAATAAGAGTCTCCACATCGCATGGATAAAACTGATAGTTTTGTGGATAGATGCCAGCTAATGCAGCCCGGTCAAAAGATGTGTCCTGATAGCTGCCGGCTGATACATATTTGGCAGTGGGTTCGAGTGCCCACACTTTTGTGCCAAAATTTTGTACGAAGTAGTGGGCACCACCGGCATGGTCCACGTGGCTGTGTGTTAAAAAGATGTCTGAAATATGTGTGGGGTCGAACCCATCTCTTTGAATCTCTGCCAAGATTCGTTCGGTCTCCAAACCAATTCCAGCGTCAATCAGAATTAGCTGATTGTTTCCAACATCCACCAAGTACACTGTACAGTCCAGATAATGTGTCAGTCCAAATCCATTATCGCCGCTTCCAACGATATATATATTGTCTGCGATTTTCATATTTTTTTATCCTCAAATGTTTAACGTTCCTTTTTTTCACGTGCGTACGCCAATAACAAAGAGATGATTAACACGCCCATGAGAATTTCACGGATAGCTTGTGTTGTATTCATGATATTCAGTGCATCGCGCAATACAACAATGATGATTGCTCCCGCAACAGTGCCGATGCAGTTTCCACGACCTCCTATAATTGCGGTTCCGCCCAATACAGTAGCCGTTATGGAATCCATTTGAAATGGAGTACCAATGTTGATGTAGGTGTTCCCAATGTATCCCAAGTACATGACACCGGCCAAACCGGCCATGGCGGCAGAAAGCATATAAGCCTTAAGTGTTAACTTATTTGTTTCAATACCCGATAGAAAAGATGCACGCGTATTGATGCCAGTTCCATAGATTTTCAGGCCAAATTTGTTTTTGTTGAGCAATAAATAAAAGATCAGAACAGCGATGAGCCACAGGATCACAGAGACTGGGATAATGCCTGCAATTTTTCCATGCCCGAGAAAGTCAAGGAGTTCACAATGAGCACTGGGGGGATTTCCGTTGGTCGCAAGAAGAAGAGAACCCTCGATAATACTGAGTGTAGCCATAGTCATCAGCATTGGAGCAATCTGGAGGTAAATAATACCTAGTGCATTAAAAACACCAATCAAGGAACACGCAGCAATTGTCAGCACGACTGCTAGAGCGGGAGGAATATTCGCTTGGATTAATGCAGCTGCAATCATTGTAGACAAGGTCATTACACCAGATACCGACACGTCGATTCCGCCCAGAAGAATGACTAAAGTTTGTCCCAGTGCAACAATACCCAAAAAAGAAGTAGTATGAAGTACATCAATTATACGTCCGGTAGAAGCAAAGCTTGGCAATAAGATGGATACAACAACCCACAATACAATTAGACATGCATATACGGGGAAAATGGAGCTTTTGACAATTTTTTTGAGATTTAAAGAGTGAACAGAAGAATGACTCATTAATTACCACCTCTTTTTACACTTTGCGCTTGTCCCCAAATGATTTAAGTCCGACCGCAATAATGAGGATTGCACCCTGGAGCAAGTATTGGTAAAACGAAGAAAGTCCGGAGAAAAACAATACATTTAAAAGGAGCGTGATAAAAAGAGCGCCTAACACGGTCCCTCTCATTTTTCCTTTTCCACCCAGGAAACTTGCTCCGCCGATAATAACCGATGCAACGGAGTTCATCGTGTAAGTGGCTCCAACGTTGGGATCGCCGGATCCCGTTATGCCAGATAGCATTAATCCGGCGAGTGCACCAAAAATACCTGAAAGGACATAAGCCATAACTCTGATTTTGTCTGTGGACAATCCACTGGCATATGCGGCTTTCTCATTGTTGCCCACAGCGTAAATCGCTGTTCCAAGAGATGTGTTCTTTAACAGTTTCCAGAAAATCAGTCCCAGAAGAATCACTGTAGCTCCAGCCCATGTTGTACTACCGCCATTTACCCATGCAAAAAATGCACTGCTTACTGAGCCGCCGGGTCTGGGCATGATCAAAAGTGCTACACCATGCCAGAACAATTGCATCGACAATGTGACAATGATAGCGGGAACCTTTCCGTATGTAATAATGAGGCCATTTACCAGACCGATTATAATGCCGGAAAGAAGGCATGCAACAATACCTACCGTGAGCCCCATAGATGGCATAACAAAAGCAGAGACACATGCAATCAAGGCTACGGCATTGCCCACTGAAAGATCGATCCCACCTGTGAGAATCACTAACATTTGGCCCATAGCGGCAAGTACCAGAGGCGCAGCTGTTGTCAAGATGATTGCTAGGCGGTTAATGGATAAAAAGTTTTTATCAAGAAAAATATTGATAAATACAATTACAACGAAGGCAATGTAGACAGACAGAAGCTCTCGTTGGGAAGAGAACTTCACTTTTAATTTTTTGTTCATATCACTCACCCGCATTTTTACCAATTACCGATGCGTATACCAAATTTTCCTCGGTAATTTGTTCTCCTTCCAACACTTGATTGATCTGATTTTCGTACAGCACAATAATACGGTTACACAAGCCAATCAGCTCCATAGTGTCGGAGGAATTGATGACAATGGATACTCCCTTTTTGGCCAACTGAACGAGAATGTCATAGATTTCTTTTTTAGTTGCTACATCAATTCCACGAGTCGGTTCATTCAGGAGCAAAACAGAAGGTGTGCGTTCTAACCATTTTGCCAATATAACTTTTTGCTGGTTTCCGCCAGACAGAGACTCCACAACCTGTTCAATTCCCCATG